>DATFFO010000097.1:0-2558 GCA_035250025.1 Acidimicrobiia bacterium | reverse complement strand
CCCGGGGGCTCGCGTCTGGTCCAGACCGACATCGCCGCCCAGTTAGACGTCAGCACCACCCCGGTCCGGGAAGCGATGCGGGATTTGGCCAGCGAGGGCCTGATCACCCTCGACAGTCATCGGATCGGCACTGTCCGCATGGCCGATTGGGACGAGATGGTCGAGATCGTGGAGATGCGCCGGTCGCTGGAAGGCCTGGCCGTCCGCCGGGCACTGGCCCAGATCACCCCGGAAGAGCTGGAAGGGGCTCAGGACGTGGCGACCCAGCTCGCCGAGGAGGAAGACCTCGGTTCCTGGGTTCAGACCAACATCCAGTTCCACTCGATCTTCCACAAGGCGACCAGGAGCCGGCGTTTGAGCGGTGTCCTGCTCTCGCTGGAAGAGGCGGGTGGAGTGTTCGTCGCCCAGGCACAGCAACTCCATCCCGAGATCCGGCGAAGAGCCATCGCGGATCATTTCGCGCTCCTCGATGCGTTTCAGACCGGCGATGCCGATCGGGCGGTCGAGATACAGCACAGTCACATCAGCCTGCCGCTCGAGGCGTTCGAGCTCGATGCAAAGTCGTGATTTGGGTTGCCCCGCTAGACGGTCACCACAGCATCGAATACATGTCCTTCATCGCAGCCAGGCCTGTTGTCACCAGCTTTACGTCGTTGACCGGCGAGATCAGGGTGCAGCCCTTGTCGATGAGCATCGTGGCGTATTCAGGGTTCGGTGTCACCGCCCCCCATTGCTTGCCGTGGGCCCGGCAGGCAGTGGCAACACGGTCCACTGCGGCGATAGATGCCTCACCCATGAAGTCGCCGATCACGCCCACCGCCTGACTCAGATCCGACGGTCCCACGAACAGGAGGTCCACTCCGTCGACTGCCGCAATGCCATCGACCTCCTCCACCGCCTGGGCGGTCTCGATCTGAATGGCGACGAATGTGTCCCGGTTGGCCTGCTCGGCGAACTCGGCCAGCGGAATCGTGCCGTATCTCCCGTCATAGCCGAGCGGGTTCAGGCCCCGCCGGCCCCGCGGGGCGAATTTGGCCCAGCGCACGAACTCCTCGGCTTCGTCGGCACTCTTGATCTGGGCGGCCATGACTCCGGTCGCGCCACTCTCGAAACAGCGGGTAACAGTGGCGTAATCGGTCGGGGGAACCCGCACGAAACAATCGAGGTCGTGCGCCAGCCCGGCGGTGGCCGCGATCTCGATGTCCTGGGTTGTCAGGCCGCCATGCTCGACATCGATCCAGAAACCGTCGAAACCACCGGCCATCCCCAGGTAGTGGACGAGGTTGTGATGGAACATCCGCCCTACGGCGAAGACCACCAACCGTTCTCCTCGTTGGAGACGGTGTTTCATCAGTTCGGCCATGGGATCTCCCAGTCAGTTCGGTAGAATGCATAATGTAATATCGCTCCCGAATGCCCGTGATCGACATGCACGCCCACGTCACCCCGGAGCGGTACAAGGAGGCGATCAGGGAGCGCGGCGAGTGGCACGGCCTCGACGCGGTGGCCGGCGAGCTGGGTCTGGGCGGTTTCGACAAGATGCTCGACCAGCGTCTCGCCGAGATGGATTCCCTCGGAGTCGACATGCAACTCGTCACCCCCACCGTCGGCTTCTACCAGTACGGGAACGAGTTGGATGTGACCAGGAGGATCGCCCTGGAGTGCAACAACGAGATCGCCGAGATGGTGGCAGCGCACCCGACCCGGTTCTCCGGCCTGGCAACGTTGCCCATGCAACACCCGCCGAGCGCCATCGCCGAGATGGAGCGGGCCATGACGCACCTCGGCCTCAAAGGCGTGATCATCAGCGATCACGTAGCCGGCCGGACCTATGACGAGCCGGACTTCCTTCCCTTCTTCACCGCAGCTGAGGAGCTGGGAGCGATCGTCTTCTTTCATCAGGGCGGGGACACGGTTGTCAACCACCGCATCAGTCGGTACAAGCTGGGCAATGCGGTGGGCAACCTCACCGAGCGGGCGCTCGTCTTCGCCACGCTGGTGTTCGGGGGGGTCCTCGACCGCTGTCCCGAGCTCAAGCCGTACCTGGCACACGGGGGCGGATTCACCTCCTTTGGTGTGGCCCGGATGGACAAAGTGGCCGGGGCGTTGGAGCCCGATTCGGGCGAAGGGTTCATCCCGCCGTTCGGTCAGTCCGATGGATTTGCCCAGGCGATGCCACCCAGCGATTACCTAGGGCGGTTCCTCTACGACTCCTGCACATACAGCGGGCCTGCACTTCGCTTCCTGATCGACGCAATCGGCGTCGACCGCATCGTTCTGGGAACCGACTATCCAGCCCCCATGGTCCAACACGACGCGGTCAACTGGGTAAACGGCCTCCCCGAACTCAGTGTCGGAGAGAAGGAGGCAATCCTCAGCGGGAACCCGGCCAGGGTCCTGGGCTTGTCGTGACCGAAGTGGGAGAAAGGCTCGGCTGGGGCATCATCGGCATCGGGAACATCGTCCGGTCCACCATGGCGCCGGCGATGGTGGTCGAGCCGGCGTGTGATCTGGTGGCTGCCGTGAGCCGGGACCAGGGTCGGGCCGATGACTTCGCA
>DATFFO010000096.1:0-12113 GCA_035250025.1 Acidimicrobiia bacterium | reverse complement strand
ATCGTCACACCGTCGTCATACCCCACGGACACGGAGACAACGCTCGCCCGGGCGTGCCGGGTGGCGTTGGTGAGTGCCTCCTGGACGATGCGATAGGCGGCCAGTTCCACCGCCGCCGGCAGCGGAGGCATCGAAGAGTCGAGGTCGAAGCGCACATCCAATCCTCCCGCCCTCACCCCCTCGACGAGGCTGTCGAGCTCGGACAGTCGCGGCGACGGTGCCCTCGGCGCGCCTTCCCCCTGACGCAGGAGGTCGAGGGCCGACCTGAGTTCCGCCAGTGACTCCCGGCTCGCTCCCTTGATTGCGGTCAGGGCGGGTCGCGCTTGGGCCGGGTCGTCGTCAAGGAGATGGAGAGCGACGCTGGCCTGGACGTTGATCAGGGAAATGTGATGGGCGAGGACGTCGTGGAGTTCCTGGGCGAGATGGAGACGCTGTTCCCCGGCGCGCCGCTCCCTCTCCTCGACCGCCGACCGCCGCCTCTCGGCAGCCTGTTCCCTTCGGATCCGAACGATCTCAGAGACCGTGGGCACTACGACCAACCATCCCGCCACCCAGATGAGATGGGCGCCCGTCTCGGTCTGGGACCGGGGCGCGAGATTGACCAACGCCAGAAACGCCAGGTACCCGACGGCGGCGACGGTCCAGGTCGCCCGGCTGCGGCCGGCCTGGATAGCCGAGAAGATGGCCACGACCAGACTCACGAAGATCGGCCCGTACGGGTACCCGAACCAGACGTAGATGCTGGTGGCGGCCACTGCTACTGCCACCGCCGCCAGCGGCCACCGATCTCGGAAGGCCAGGGCAGCCGGACCGGCGATCAAGAGGACGAAGCCGACGGCGTCGAGGGGAAGACGATCGGTTTGGCCGCCGGCGGCTCCGATCGAGCCGGCGACCTGGAAGATCCCGATCACCAACGCGCTCAGCCAGACGAATAGGCGCGCCGACGAAGCCATGAGGCCACGGTAGAGCCCCAACTCCCCTCCGTCGTCCCCTGCCGGCGGCATCCGCCCCTACTCCCGCGGGAGTAGGGGCCTGCCGGATCGGAGGCTGTCGCACCCACCTGATACGTTGGCTCAACATTGGGACGCAAGGACATTCGAATCGATAGGCAGTCGAGGGAGCCGCCATGCCCCTCGTGATGCATGTGGCGCCGCATCCCGACGCCCTCGTCGACCTCGTGTGCGCCCAATTGGCCGAACCACCGGATGACGTCTTCGCCCCGGAGGTGGTGGCGGTGCCCACCAGAGGCATCGAGCGGTGGCTCACCCAGCAGATCGCCTCCGGCCTGGCCTCCCGCCATGTGGGTGAGGGAGTGTGCGCCAACGTGGGATTTCCTTCTCCGGGGCGACTGGTCCGGGGGATCCTGAGAGCGGTGCCAGAGCTCGACGAGGCCGCCGAGGCATGGGAGGGCCCGGTGTCCATCGCTCACCTCCTCAACGCCATCGACGCCACCATCGGTGAGCCGTGGATGCGACTCATCGCCCGCCACATCGACTCCGATGGATCGCCCGCCGGGGGTCGCCGTCTGGCGGCCGCTGCCAAGATCGGCCGCCTCTACTCCCGGTATGCCCGCCGCCGCCCCGGGATGATCAGGCTCTGGCGAGCGGGGATCGATGTGGGGCCCACGGGTGTGCAGCTCGACGACGACTGGCTATGGCAACCCCGGCTGTGGCGTCTCCTTCGGGAGGCAGTGGGCGTCGCCGCCTTGCCCGAGCTCCTACCTGAGGCCCTCGACCCCGTACGCAGAGGCACGGTCGAGATCGATCTGCCCGACCGGCTGGCGGTGTACGGGCTGACCGCCGCCGATCCACTCGACCTCGAAGTGCTCATCGCCCTGGCGGTCCAGCGAGAGGTGCATCTCTACGTCCTCCACCCTTCCCCGGCCCTGTGGCGAGCGGCCGAGGAACTCGAGCCACCAGCCCACGTCCCGGCAAGAGCCGAGGATCCGCTGGCTTCCCGGGCGATGAACCCGCTGCTGTCCGCCTGGGGTCGTGACAGTCGCGAGCTCCAGACCGTGCTCGCCGTCCATGGCCTGAGGGCAACCCAGGTGATCGACCCCGACGGCGATGGGACCACCATGCTCGGGCGACTCCAGGAAGGCATCCGGCGAAACGGGTCCCCGGAGCCCTACGTCCCCGACGACGGCGATCGATCGGTTCAGATCCACGTCTGCCACGGGCCTCGCCGCCAGACCGAGGTGATGCGCGACGCCGTGCTCCACATCCTCTCGGCGGACCCCACCCTGGAGCCACGCGACATCGTCATCATGACTCCCGACCTCGCAACCTTCGCCCCTCTGCTGGAAGCAGCCTTTCCGCAGGGCGAAACCGGGGGCCTCCCGGACCTGAGGCTTCGGATCGCCGACCGTTCCCCCGCCGCCACCAACCCGTTCGTCGGGTTCGCCGCCCATCTAGTGGCTCTGGCGGACTCCCGGTTGGAGGCGGACGCCGTGAGGGAGCTGGTAACGCGTCCGCTCGTCCAGAACCGGTTCGGCTTCGACTCCGACACGGCCGCCAGCATCGTGGCACTCATCGACGACGCCCGCATCGCCTGGGGGGTCGACTCTTCCGACCGGGAGCGGTGGGGAGTCCACGATCGTCCCGAGCGCACCTGGCGGCGAGGGATCGACCGCACCCTCGCCGGGATCTTCTACTCGGACAGCCCGGTTCGCACCGTCGGCGACGTGGCGCCCCTCCACGGAGTCGAGGGCCAGGACGCCACCCCGGCCGGGATCCTGGGGGCGATCCTCGACCGGCTCTCGGCGGTTCGACGCCTCCTGGGAGATCCGATGCCGCTCAGCGACTGGGCGCGTGCGATCGGAGAGGGAGTGCGCACCCTGGCGGCCCCGGCATGGGACGACGAGTGGCAGCTCGACCAATTGGAGAGGCTGCTCGGCGAGACCTTCCCCCCAGACGCCGACCTCGAGGGCGGCGCTCCGCTCGTCGGCCTCCCCGAGATCAGATCTGCCCTCGCCGCCTGGACCGAAGATCGGCCGAGCCCCCTCTTCTTCCGCACGGGCGAAGTCACCGTCTGCACGCTGGCACCGATGCGGTCGGTTCCGTACCGGGTGGTGTGCCTGCTCGGCATGGATGACGCCCGTTTCCCCCGACGAGGCCGTACCGACGGCGACGACCTCCTCGCCGATCATGAGGTCGTCGGCGACCACGACCCGGCCGCCGCCGACCGCCAGTTGCTGCTCGACGCCCTGATGGCGGCGGGCGACTACCTCGTGGTCACGTACTCCGGCCGCGACCAGCTCACCCGGGCCCAGTTCCCTCCTGCGGTCCCGGTGGCCGAGCTGGAGGACGCCCTGGTGTCGATGGTGGGGCGCCCTCGAGCCGACAGGGCCATCACCGAGCATCCCCTCCAATCGTTCAGCGCCGACAACTTCGATCCTGATCCCGAGGTCCTGGGAATACCCGGGCCGTGGGGATTCGATCCGATGCAGCATCGGGGAGCGGTCGCCCTGACCGATCGGCCCAGCCCGACGGTGCCGGCGCCTATCGCCTGGCCGGAGGTGCCTGCCCCGGAGTCGATCCGCCTGACCGATCTCATCTCGTTCCTTCACGATCCGCCGGGTCGGTTCCTGAGGTCTCGGGTCGGCTTCACGGTGCCGAAAGCCGGTGAGATCCCCGACGACACCCTCCCCGTCGAACTCGGAGGGCTGGCGCAATGGTCGGTGACGGATCACATCCTGGCCGGCCTCATCTCCGGCCACGCTCGCCGCGAGTTGGCAGCCGCCCAGCTCGCCGCAGACTCACTGCCCCCGGGTGACCTGGGTTCCGCCCCCTTGCGCGATGCCGAGGAGGCGGCGGCGAAGCTGTGGGAAGCGGCGGGCGAACTCGGTTATGACCCCAGCCGCCATCAGCCGTGGGCGGGGGTCGTCGAGACGGTGGCGGCTCCCGTCGAGGGCACCGTCACCGCCGACCCCGACCGCCACCATCTCGCCACCGTCACCCCCAGCCGCCTCGGGCCGAAGCCGCGCCTCAAGGCGTTCACCGAGCTCCTCTTTCTGACCGCCCTCGCACCGGAGCATCCTTGGCAGGCGGTGCTGCTCGGCAAACGGGAGGAGCGGAGCGGCTTCATGTCTGTCACGCTGGGGTCGTTGGCCGGCGAGCCTTCCGCCCGTCGGAGCCGGGCCGTCGAGCTCCTCTCCACTCTCGTCGACCTCTACCTCGAGGGACACCGTCGCCCCCTCCCCCTTCCCCTCGCCACCGCCTATGCCTGGCAGCGAGGTGGTGGCCCGAACTCCGACAGGGCCGAACCTCGGGCGCGCGACAAGTTCCTGGGCCAGTTCGGCGAGATGAACGATCCATCGTTCCGGTTGGTCCTGCCTCACGTGACCGATTGGACCGCCCTGGAAGCATCGGGCTTCGTCGACTACGCCGCCACGCTGTGGCTGCCCCTCCTCGGCCTGTGCCGGGAGAAGAACCTGTGACCGCGCCCACTCCCTTCGCCGCCGACCAGGCGATCAGCCCCGGCCGGACGGTCGTCGAGGCCAGCGCCGGCACCGGCAAGACCACCGCCATCGCCGCCATAGTCACCCGCCTGATCGCGGTGGAGGGCCTCCCTCTCGATCGCCTTCTCGTCGTGACCTTCACTCGGGCAGCCACCGCCGAGCTCAAGGGCCGGATCCGCCAGCGATTGGTCGAGACGCTGGAAGGTCTCGAGGACGGCCCGACCGACGACCCGGACCAGCACCTGCTGGCTCTGCTCGACCTTCCCACTGACGATCGAGAGCGGGCGAGTGACCGGCTGCGGCACGCCCTCACCGACTTCGACCGGGCCCAGATCTTCACGATCCACGGCTTCGCCTCCCGCCTCCTGGGCCAGCTCGGGTTCCGGGTTCGGCTGTCCGAGGCCCTGGAGCCGGGAGAGATCGACGGCGTCCTCCTCAACCAGGCCGCCGGGGATCTCGTGGTCGAGCGCTTCGCCCACAACCCCGATGACGAACCAGTGCTCAAGACCCGCGACGTTGCTCGCCTGGCATCAGAGGTGATCGCCCATCCTGACGCCCGACCCGTTCCGGACCCTGCCGAGGTCGAGGGCGAGATCCGGACCCGGGTCGAGATGGCTCTGGAGGTGTCGAAGGAGGTGAAGCGACGTATGAGCTATGCCGGCTCGATGACCTACGACGACGGCTTGATCGAAGTCCGCGACGCCCTGCTGGATCCCGAGGTCGGCGCTTCATCGGCCGACCTTCTCCGGCGCCGATACGACGTCGGCCTGATCGACGAGTCCCAGGACACCGACCCGATCCAATGGCAGATCATCCGCCGCATCTTCGACCACGGGCGTCTGGTCGTGATCGGCGACCCCAAGCAGTCGATCTACAACTTCCGGGGAGCCGACATCGAGTCGTACCTCGCAGCCCTCGAAGGGGCCTCGGACCTACGAACTCTGGTCACCAACTGGCGCAGCGACGGTCGGCTCGTCGATGCCCTCGACGTGCTCTTCACCGGGGCGACCTTCGGAGACGAGCGCATCGCCTACCGCACGGTGGAGGCGGCTGGCCAAAACCGGGATTGTCGGATCCACGGCGTCGATGCCCCGATGCACCTCCGCATGGTCTCCGATGATTTGCCCCTGAAACGCTATAGCAAGTCGCCCCACTACCTGGTCAATCCTCTCCGGGAGACGATCGCGGCCGACGTCGCCGCCCAGGTAGTCCACCTCCTCTCCACCGGGGTGACCGTCACTCGTGACAAAGGTGTCGTCACCCCGCTCGGCCCCGCCGATATCGCCATCCTTTGTCGCACCCGAAGGCAGATCGACCTCGTTCGCGCCGAACTCGACCGGCGGCGGGTCCCTTCCGTGGCCGCCACGAGCGAGGGAGTCCTGGCGACGGCGATCGCCGAGGAATGGCGTCGGTTCCTCCTCGGAGTCGAGCGACCAGACCGAATGGAGCTGGTCCGTCTCGCCGCCACCACGTCCCTGGTCGGGGAGAGCCTGACATCGGTCGCCAACCTCGACGACGAGGGGGCGCTCGACCTGCAACGCCGCATGCGGGGCTGGCAGGGGGTTCTCGACCGGGGCGGAGTTCCTGCCCTCATCGCAGACCTGGACCATCAGACAGGGATGACCGGGCGCCTGCTGTCCCGACCGGACGGCGAGCGGGTGATGACCGATCTCGTCCATGTCGCCGAGGAGATGCATGCCGTATGGCGTCGTCACCGCCTCACTTCCCTGGTCTCCTGGCTCGACGGGGCCATCGCCGAGGCCGGGGAGCGGGACAAGCGGCGGGCGGAGGAGCCGGAGGGGCGCCAGCGCCGTCTGGAGACCGACGCGGCCGCCGTCACCGTCCAGACGACCCACGGGGCGAAGGGACTCGAGTTCCCGGTTGTGCTCGCCCCGTTCGAGTGGGACTTCTTCGTGAAGGAACCAGACCATCCCGTGTTCCGTCTACCCGATGACCCCGGGGAAGGGGCCCGGCCCCGGCTCATCAACCTGGCCGGCAAGGGCTCGCCCGGATTCGACGAGCACGTTTCCTTGGCCCGCGCAGAGGAAAGGGCGGAGGAGAGCCGTCTCCTCTATGTCGCCCTCACCCGTGCCCAGCACCACCTCGTGGTGTGGTGGGTGGAGAATCATTTCTATATCGGCGACGCCAAGCTCACCGCACTGCTCGCCGGCGATGGCCGGCGACCGGACACGCTGGCGGCGGGCAGTGGCGGCACGATCCGAGCTACCCAGTTGGACACGATCCCTGAGGTCAAGGCATACCAACCCGTGGAGTCTCCGACCGCCCGACTCGAGGTGGCCCGGTGGGACCGACCCCTCGACCACCTGTGGCGCCGTGCATCGTTCTCCTCTCTCTCCACCGAGCATCCGCTCACCGCAGCCGAGGATCACGCCGAGCACCCCCTCCGGACTGACGAGCCGGAGTTGGTCGATGACCCCGAGGACGTCGCCGTGGAGCCGACAGCACTCCTTCCCATGGCCGACCTCCCCGGAGGCCTCAGATTCGGAACGCTGGTCCACGACATGCTCGAACGGCTCGCCTTCGACTCTCCCGACCTGGAGACAGCCATCGCAGAACTGCTCGACGTCGAGATCCAGCGCTCGGGATGGGACTTCGATCGCGCCGCGTTCGCGTCGGGCATGGTGGCCGCCCTGACCACGCCCCTCGGACCCCAGGCGGACGCCATCACCCTGGCCGACCTGGGCCCCAAGCAATTGATCCGCGAACTCGTTTTCGAGCTGCCGGTCCGCACCCGGGCAGGCTCGGTGTCGCTCGTCGATATTGGCCGGGTGATGTCCGAGCACATGTCGCCGACGGATCGGTACCGCCGCTACGTCGACGATCTCCTTTCTCTCTCGCCGCAGAGCTTCCGGGGATACCTGACCGGTGCCATCGACCTGGTCGGGATACTCCCCGGAAATCGTTTCGTGGTCATGGACTACAAGTCCAACATCCTGCCGATGCGGGGCTCGTTCCCGAGTCCACTCGACTACGGGCCCGGCCCGCTGGCCGCTGAGATGGTGAGCCACCGTTACGTGCTCCAGGCCATCCTGTATCAGGTGGCTCTCCACCGCTACCTGCAGTGGCGCCTTCCCGGCTACGACCCCGCCGCCCATCTCGGCGGATCCATCTACCTCTTCCTGCGCGGCGTCACCGGCCCCGAGACCCCGATCGTCGACGGCGAACGATGCGGTGTCGCCCGTTGGCAGCCGCCGACGGAGATGATCGTGGCGTTGAGCCGTCTATTCGCCGAGGTCGCCGATGAGTGACCGGTTGCGGTTGGCCGCCCAGCACGCCGGGCGAGTGGTGGCCGCCGACGGCCTCCTTGCCCGCTTCAACGACGCCGGTGTGATCAACCCCCTCGACACGCTGGCCGCCTCCACCATCTCCCGACTCCTCGGCGAGACCGACGAGGTGGCAACGCTGGCCGCCGCCCTGACGGTGCGGGGCACCCGCTTCGGTCATGTCTGTGTGGACCTGGACAACCTGGCGAACTCGGTGGTCGTCGACGATCGGGACCGTGAGACCGTGGCAGCCCTGCCCTGGCCCACGCCCGACGAGTGGCAGGCGGCATTGTCAGGCAGCGTTCTCGTCGACGGCGGTGGCGACGCCCCCCTGGTCAAGGTCGACAACCGGCTCTACCTCGAACGGTACTTTCGATACGAGCAACGGCTGGCGGAGCTCATCTCGGGGCGCCTCGACACGATCGAGTTGGCCGTGGCACCGACCAGTCGGGCGCTGCTCGACCGCCTTCTGGCGCCGGGCGGGACTCCCACCAGCCAGCACGCCGCCGCCGTCAAGGCCCTGACCGGCCAGGTGGCGGTCGTGGCAGGCGGGCCCGGCACGGGCAAGACCTTCACCATCGGCGTGATGCTGGCAGCTCTGGCCGCCGACGCCGCCAGCCCCTTCCCCCTCATCGCCGTCGCTGCCCCCACCGGCAAGGCCGCCGCTCGGCTCGGGGAATCGATCGCCGATCGCGCCGCCGAATTGGAGGACGCCGGCATCTCCGCCCGGCTGGCCACCATCGCCCCCAGCACCATCCATCGCTTGCTGGAGTGGACCTGGGGCCGGGGTCGTTTCCGCCGCACCGCCACCAATCGGCTCCCCCACGAGATAGTGATCGTGGACGAGATGTCGATGGTTTCGCTGCCCATCGCCGCCCGGCTGCTGGAAGCCCTTCGCGACGACGCTCGCCTCGTCATGGTGGGTGACCCGTACCAGCTCGAGTCGATCGAAGCCGGGACCGTGCTCGCCGACATTGTCGGACCGGCCGACACCGGGTCCCGACCGGCGGTGCCGATCGGCAATCGGGTGGTCGTCCTGGATCGGGGCCACCGCTTTCAGGCGGGTTCGCCGATCGACGAGTTCGCCGATGCCGTGCGCCTGGGTCAGGCTGACCAGGCGCTCGGGCTCCTGTCGTCGTCCGGCGAGCAGCTGCGATGGGTGCCCAAACCGTCGGGTCCGGCGTTCGACGCGCTGTGGGAAGAGGTCGTAACCCGGCGTCGCCGGGTAGTGGAACTGGCGCTCTCCGGGTCCGACCCGATGGCAGCCCTGACCGCACTCAGCGAGATGGCAGTCCTCTGCGCCCACCGCCGGGGGCCCACCGGCGTGTCACATTGGAGTCGCGAGATGGAGTTGGCCCTCGACGAACACTTCCCGGGGCTCCGCTGGAACGGCGAGTGGTATCCGGGTCGACCCGTCATGATCACCCGCAACGACTACCACCTCGACCTCTACAACGGCGACATCGGCGTGGCCGTGAACACCGAGGACGGGATGCGGGCGGTGTTCGACCGGGGCGGACTGCGCCGCTTCCCCCTCAGCCACCTGACCGAGCACACCACGGTCCACGCCCTCACGATCCACAAGAGCCAGGGCTCCCAGTTCGGCCAGGTGATGGTGGTGCTTCCCGACGACGAATCCCCCCTCCTGACCCGGGAGCTTCTCTACACCGCCGTCACCAGGGCCGCGGACCGGGTATGCCTGGTGGGTTCGGAAGCGGTCGTCCGCGCCGCCGTGGGCCGTTCTGTCCCCAGAGCCTCCGGCCTGGGCACGCTCCTGTGGGGAGATTCGTCCCCGACGAACGAAGATGAATCCCTTTGTCCCCCACGAAGTGGGGGAAGGTACCTGCCACCGGAGCGCAGCGGAGGTGGGAGGTAGGGGGCTGCCCGAAGGGCAGGGCGAACCCGTGACGAACCTTTGATAAAGGCTCTCCTGTTGGGAACCTCCCCCCTACCCCACCGGCTTCGCCGGTGGGGGCCCCTTCCCCCTTCGCTCCGCTCAGGGGGACAAGCTCAGGGGGACAAAGTCTTAGAGGGTGATCACCTGGTCGGGCATGTTGGTGGACAGGGCGGAGTAGAGGTCGGGGAAGCAGCCGACGGTGACGCCGTCGACGACATTGCTCACGGCGATCTCTCCCGGCTCGGTTCGCCCCTGGCCGTCGGCGTCGCACCAGCGCGGCTCGCCTACCGCCAATCCCCGGGCGAGGGCGCACATGTCGCACATCATCAGCAGCATGCTTGTCTCGGCCGCCACCTTGGCCAACCGCTCCCCGATGGGATCGCCAGCCCGGAGGACGAAGTTGTTGTCGTCGAAAAAGAACATGCCGACGACTTCGACGCCGTGTGTCCCCGCCTCCAATTGAGGCAGGATCATCTGGGCGAGCTTGTAACTGGCGGCACTCGGCTGGGAGAAGACATAGGCGACCTTCATAGAACCTCCTGGTCAGAAGGCCCACACCATATCGACCGCCGGCTAGTCGAGCGGAACCACCCGGAATTTCGCGTCAGGCTCCGGGCTTGATACAACCAGCCCCCCATGCCCATTCGTGACCTCGTCCTGCCCGTAGGCGGCTCTCGTCTCGCCCTTCGCCTGGTCAATCTCCTCGTCGGATTGTCCCTTTTCGGCCTGGGCATAGGCCTCATGCTCCAGTCGGGGCTGGGCGTGCCGCCCTGGGATGTGCTCCACCAGGGGCTGGCCAAGAAGTTCGGTCTGACCGTGGGCTTGTGGTCGATCGTCGTGTCGGCCGCGGTGCTGGTGGGATGGATCCCCCTCCGCGAGCGTTACGGGGTCGGCACGCTCCTCAACGCCATCATCATCGGCGTGGTCATCGACCTCTCCACACTGGTCATTCCCGAACCCCAGTCCGTCGTGGTGAGGGCCCTGGTCCTGGCCCTTGGAATCTGCCTGATTGGTTTCGCCTCCGGTCTCTACATCGGCGCCGACCTCGGGCCGGGCCCCCGCGACGGGCTCATGACCGGGATCGCCCGCCGGGGACCTTCGATCAGGCTGACGCGCACGCTGATCGAGGCGACCGTCCTGGTCGTGGGTTGGCTCCTGGGAGGCACCTTCGGGGTCGGGACCGTGGCCTTCGCCGTCTTCATCGGTCCCCTCGTGCAGTTCTTTCTCCCCCGCCTCCGGACCGACGCCCGCCTGGCTACGGTCGCACGCTGACCCCCTATGGCAGACGTCGCCACGGAGGTGCTGGGCGGGAAGCCGGCGAGCGTCGGTTAGGTTGAGACCGGAGATGGCCGATCTCTCCCTTCCCCTGTCCGTGCTCGATCTCGGCTCGGTGGCCGGCGATGCCACGTCGGCCACTGCCCTCGCCGATACGACCCGCCTGGCCCAGGCAGCCGATCGGCTCGGCTATCACCGCTTCTGGGTGGCCGAGCACCACAACATGCCGATCGTGGCTTCGACGGCGCCCGCCGTCCTCGCCGCCCATCTGGCCGCGGTGACCGAGCGGATCCATGTCGGCTCGGGCGGGGTCATGCTTCCCAACCATCCACCGCTTGTGGTGGCCGAGCAGTTCGCGATGCTGGAAGCGCTCCACCCGGGCCGCATCGACCTCGGGATCGGCCGGGCACCGGGCACCGACCCCCGAACCGCCGCCGCCCTGCGCAGAGGTCCCGACGCCCTCGGCGCCGAGGAGTTCCCCCAACACCTGATCGACCTCATGGGGCTGGTCGGCGACACCCGCCCCGGCTCTCAGCTCCATGCCCGCTTCTCGGCCACCCCGCGGGCGACAACTCATCCGCAGGTGTTCCTGCTCGGTTCCTCTGGCTACAGCGCCCAGCTCGCCGGGATCCTGGGTCTCGCCTTCGTCCAGGCTCATCACTTCGACATGGGTGGGACGGACGAGTCGCTGAGGCTCTATCGGCAGCGCTTCACATCCCAGGGAAGGCTCACGGAGCCGTATGCGATCGTCTCCGCCAACGTCGTCGTGGCCCAGACCGCCGAGGAAGCGCGAAGTCTCTCGCTGCCGGGGCGCCTGGTGAGGTTCTGGCTGCGGACGGGTCGTCCGATCCGGCTGCTCAGCGTCGAGGAGGCGGCCGGCCATCCCGATCTGGCGGCCGCCCTGGCCATGCCGACGGAGGCCCTGATCGGATCGCCCGAGGAGGTGGCGGAGGGACTGGCCCTTCTCGCCGCCCGAACCCGGGCGAACGAGCTCATGGTCACCTCGACGACGGCGGGTTACGAGGAGAAAGTCACCAGCCTGGACCTCCTGGCGAACGCCGTGGGATTGGCCCCGCAAGCAGCCTGAGACGAATAAGAGCGAGCCCCGGGCCTGCAACCGGGGCTCGCTCTGCGGTGACGGATTACGGCCGACCGCTCGGATTCGGGCGACAGCCCGTCAGCCGAACCTGGCAGTCGG
>DATFFO010000095.1:0-2218 GCA_035250025.1 Acidimicrobiia bacterium | reverse complement strand
TTGTCGTCGCCAACGGATTGGGTCTGGAGGAGGGTCTCGTCGATGCCCTCGAGGCGGCCGAGTCGGACGGGGTCAACGTCTTCGAGGTGGCGCCGCTTCTCAGTCCGATCGGATTCGGTGACGAGACATGCGAGCCCGAAGCGGGTCACGGTCACGGGCATGACGAGGTGGGTGGGTGCGATCCGCATGTCTGGATGGACCCTCTTCGGATGGCCGACGCCGCCCGTCTCGTCGCAGCCGAACTCGAGACGATTAGCGGGGGCGGACTCTGGGAGAGCCGGGCCGGGGACTACGCCGCCGAGTTGACCGCGGCCGACGGTGAGATCGAGCAGTTGATGGCGGTCGTGCCCGCCGGCCGTCGACGGCTCGTGACGAACCACGACACTCTCGGATACTTCGCCGCCCGCTATGGGTTCGAGGTGATCGGGACGGTCGTCCCCGGGGGGTCGACGCTGGGAGAGCCGTCCTCTGAGGAGCTCGCCGCCTTGGTGGAGGTCATCCGTCAGGAGGGCGTCTCGGTGATCTTTGCCGAGACGATCGAGCCCGCCACCCTCGCCGAGGCTGTCGCCTCCGAGCTAGACGCGCCCGTAGAGGTGGTCGAGCTCCACACCGACTCGCTGGGCGAATCAGGAACCGACGCAGACACCCTGATCGGCATGCTGGTGGCCAATGCCCGGCTGATAGCGGACGCCCTGGGCTGAGATCGCGAAAATGAGAAGGAGTACTGTCGTCGGATGGACTGGCTGATCGATCCTTTCGAGCTTGCCTTCCAACAGCGCGCCCTCTTCGGTGGCGCTCTGGCTGCCGTGGCACTGGCTGTCGTGGGCACCTGGGTGGTCATACGCGGGATGAGCTTCCTCGGTGACGCCCTCGTCCACGGGGTGGTCCCCGGCATCGCCGTTGCGTTGCTCCTGGACTTCAACGTTCTCTTGGGGGCCGCGCTGGCGGCCGTCGTGATGCTGGGCGGTATCAATCTGGTCCATCGCCAGACCGCTTTCAGCGAGGACACCGGGATCGGCCTCCTCTTTGTCGGAATGCTGGCGCTGGGCGTGATCCTCGTCTCACGCACCGACTCCTTCGCCGGCAGTCTGACCGGCGTCCTCTTCGGCGACGTTCTCGGTGTCACGGCGGAGGATGTGCGCCTCCTCGGCGTCGTCGCCTTCGTGGCGTTGGTCGCCTCCGTGGCCCTCTACCGGCCCTTCCTCGTCCTCGCTTTCAACGAGCAGAAGGCTGAGCTGCTCCGGATGCGACCTCGGCTCGCCCACGCCACCCTTCTCGGGCTCATCACGATCTCGATCATCGGCTCGTTCCAGACGGTGGGAACGATGCTGGTCTTCGGGCTCCTGGTGGGCCCCGCCGCCACCGCCGCTCTCGTCGTCCGCCGGGTGCCGGCGATCATGCTCCTGGCCGCCGCCATCGGAGTCCTGTCGGTGGCGTCCGGCCTCGTCATCAGCTTCCACGCCGACACATCCGGGTCGGCGACGATGGCCCTGGTGCCGATCGCCCTGTTCTTCATCGTCCTCGCCGGGCGCTCGCTTCGACCGAGCGGGGGCGGCGAAGCCTCTGACTAGCCGCCGGTGCCGGGCGGGGCTGTGCTATCCGCCGAAAACCGACGCTGCTCCCCACACCGCCATCAGCACGCCGACAGTCATGAGGAACATCACCCGACCGCGCCGGAATTCGCCCTCGACTCCCTTGGGCCTGTCTCCCCGGCTCGCCTTGTACCACGCCAGCCCGTTGCCCACGATCAGAGCCAGGCCGAGGCCGAGGACCATCTCGGCGAAGATGGCGTCGAGTCCCAGGATGTCGCCCATACCGGAGGCGACGGTAGCCGTGTGGGCACCGTACGATTCCGACCCATGACCACCCCCTCTCCCGGCGACGTCCAATTTCGCGACGTGGTCGTCTTCACCCGGGACGGGGCGGGCGGGAACCCGCTCGCTGTGATCGAGTTCGGCGAGGTCCCGGCCACCCTTTGGCAGCGAACCGCGGCCGCGATCGGATACTCCGAGACCGTCTTCGTCGAGCCGGGAGACACCGCGGTCGTCCACATCTACACGCCGGCCCGACGGATCCCCTTTGCCGGCCACCCGCTGGTCGGAACTGCTGCCGTACTCGGACGCCACACGACGTCAATTCGCTACGACGTCGGAACCGCTCGTGTCGACCACGACGCCGACATGACCCGCATCACCGTCACCAGCGACGGCGATGTACG
>DATFFO010000094.1:0-27815 GCA_035250025.1 Acidimicrobiia bacterium | reverse complement strand
GCCACCCACAGACGGAAAAGCACTCCCCTCCAGCCGGGCTCCGGTCGGTACGACTGCAGCAGCGCCACCAGCGTCTCCCTCCAGGTGCCGCCATCCATGAATGCGAAGGTCGGGCGGGCGAGGTTGGCAAGGAGGGCCTCGCCGATCTGGTCCGGCAACTCCGCGGCGGCTGCCACCTCGTCCGGGCTCCACACATCCGTGAGCAGCCGGAGGGTCGACTCGACGTCATAGCCGACCTTGGTGGCGACCGCCTCGGTGACCTCGGACCGGGGTTCGACGACGTGCTCGAAATCGGGGGGAGAAGGCCGCCGCCCGACCTCGGCCATCGCCTCGAAGCACTCGATCACCATGTCCCTGATGTCGTCGAGGGAGCCGTAGAGGGCGTGCTGCTTGCCTCCCGCCACGTAGTGCTCGTAGATGGGAAGCCCGGTGTTCGCCGTGGCGTAGGTGATGACGGTGTCGATGCCCCAGTCGGAGCGCGAGGCGACGAGGAGGTCGGATGCCAGCATTCCGGCGACCTCACGACTGATCGCCAGTTCCCCGCCCAGGGGCTGGCGGATCTGCCACAGCCGGGAGCCGGGATGGGTGAGGGCGAACCCGGGACGGGTCACCATCCAGGTGATCATGGCGTCGGTGGACGCCCGCGGGAAGTAGTGGCGAACGATCGGAAAGCCGCGGTCGGCCGCCTGTTCCGCTCCGTCGATCCATGTGCTGTCGAAATTCGTGATGTCGGCGTCGTAGAAGTGGAGGCGTTCCTCGCCGGTTTCGAGGAATTGCCGCAGTCCGGTGTTCATGCCGTCGCCTTTTCCCGCCCGCCGTTCGCCGATGCGGCTCTGGACCCGAACCTCCACACGCTTGCCGGTGGCGCCGGCGATCCGGTCGGCCACCACCTCCAGTGCCGTGAACGTGGCGTCCTCGGCGGCGCCCACGGCCATCACGCGGCGGACCCGGGGATGGTTGGCGGCCGTCGCCAGGTTGGCGGCCGCCACCTCCGGATCTTCCGTCTTGAACGGGAACACGACCATGCTCATCGCCCGGCGCAGGTTGGCAGATGGCCCCAGGGGGTGTCACACCCGCCCACTACGCTCGCCTCCATGACTGACATCGTCGGCCGGGTCATCGGCACCGAGGACGCCACCCCGCTCGAGTTCTGGGTGGCGGTGGCGGAGGGGGAGTACATCCAGCTCGACGACGTGGTGGCCCTCGAGCGGGTGCTCCCGACCGGCGAGGCGGTCAAGGTCTACGGGATGGTCGGCCAAGTGCGCGCCCGCCACGAGGGAGCCCGCTTCGACTCGGATGTGTTCCTGATCGAGGACGGGGTGTTGCCGGCCGAGGTGTCGGAGGCGGCCAAGGTGACGGCCACCCGCTTCGAGCCGGAGATCTTCGTCCCGCCCCGCCCCGGCCAGCCGGTGGTGCGGGCCGAGGGCGACGAGCGCGATCGGGCGCTGTTCTTCGACCGGATGGAGCGCCGACTTCTCGTCGGTCTCACCCGGGCCAACGAGCCCCTCTACGTGAACTTCGAGTTCGTCAACGGCGAGCGGGGAGCGCATGTGAACATCTCGGGAGTTTCAGGGGTCGCCACCAAGACGAGTTACGCCACGTTCCTCCTCCACTCCATGTTCACCGGGCAGGTGCTGGGGGCGGGGGCGGTGAACACCAAGGCCCTCATCTTCAACGTCAAGGGCGAGGACCTGATGCATCTCGACCGGCCCAACGCCGCCCTCGACGACGACCAGCTCGACCGCTACCGCGCTCTCGGCCTGCCTGCGGACGCATTTCGGTCGGTAGGTCTCTTCGCCCCGCCGCGTCTCGACTCCGAGACATTGCGGGCGGACGTGTATTCGCGTTCGGACGTGACCAGCTTCTGCTGGAGTCTCGCCGAGTTCTGTCACGACGATCTGCTCCCGTTCCTGTTCGCCGACGCCGAGGACGACCGGGCCCAGTACACGATGGTCGTGTACTCGGTGATGGCCCAGCTCAAGCGAGCCTCGGCGCTGGACGACGGCTCAGTGGTCATCGAAGGGGAGACGGTCCGTACATTCCGCCAGCTGGCAGATCTCATCTCGGCCAAGGTGAGCAGCGAAGATGACGGTCCGGTATGGGCCGGCACCGCCATCGGGCGGGGCACGATCAACGCCTTCGTACGCCGCCTCAACTCGGCCGTGCGCCATGTCGAACGTCTCATCCGCGGCAACCTCACGGATCCGGGCCGTCACTCCGTCACGGTCGACAAGAGCCAGGTCACCGTCGTGGACCTCCACAATCTCAACGACCGGGCCAAGCGCTTCGTGGTCGGCGTCACGGTCAAGCGGGCGTTCGAGCAGAAGGAGCGCCAGGGCCGCCAGGGCGACGACGACCTCCTCTTCGTGGTGCTCGACGAGTTGAACAAGTACGCCCCCCGCGACGGCTCCAGCCCCATCAAGGAAATCCTGCTCGACGTGGCCGAGCGTGGGCGCAGCCTGGGGGTGATCCTCATCGGAGCCCAGCAGACGGCGTCGGAAGTGGAACGACGGATCATCGCCAACTCGTCCATCCGGGTGGTGGGCCGCCTCGATTCGGCCGAGGCGTCGCGGGAGGAGTACGGCTTCTTGCCGTCCGTCCACCGGGCGCGGGCCACCATCATCAAACCTGGCACGATGCTGGTCGCCCAGCCTGAGCTCCCGGTGCCTCTCATGGTCGAGTTCCCATTTCCGGCCTGGGCCACCCGCCCGTCCGAGGTGGCGGCCGATGCCGACCGTGACGACGTCCCCGACGATCCGTTTGCCGGTCTTCGGTGATCGCCAATCGGTATTCAGTTATCGGCTTTCGGTTATCGGTTCTCGGTCACCCACAACCGACTACCGAAAACGCACCCAGCCCCCGGCCGAAGCCGAGGGCTGTGAGGGTCTAGGTGACCGGGAGCCCCGGGGTCACTGCTGAGGGGCTGGATTTCATCCCCCGGGGCTTCCCGATCCGTCGACACGCGTGGTGTCGAGTCTTGGTCGGTATCAGCCGGCGGCCGTGGTGGGAGTCGTGGTCGGCGTGGTATCGGCCGGCGGCACCGTCAGGTCGGGCGCCACCGTGGTCGCGATGTCCCCGTTCAGGCCGGTGTCGTCTACTCCGGGGTCGTCCACGGTGTCACAGGCGGCGACCGAAAGGGAGAGAACAGCCGCGAGTCCGGCTGCTGCAAGCTTGCGTTTCATGGGAGTGGCCTCCTTGTCTGGAAGGGTCGTGACGACCCTGGATGCGGGCTTCTACCCCGGCCCCTCAGATCCCAAACACCCAGAAGCGTCACACCCAACTCCTAGGCTCGGAGCCGTGAAGATTCTGCACACCGCCGACTGGCACGTCGGGCGTACGATTCGGGGCCGCAGCCGCCACGAGGAACACGCCGCCGTGTTGGACGAGGTCGTCGAAATCGCCCGGTCCGAGGACGTCGACCTGGTGCTTGTTGCCGGCGATCTCTTCGACACGGCCAGTCCCATGCCGGCGTCCGAGGAGCTCGTCTACCGCACCCTGCTCGCCCTGGCCGGGGTGGCCCCGGTTGTGATCGTGGCCGGGAATCACGACCACCCCCGCCGTCTCGAGGCCGTGGCCCCCCTGCTCCGGTTGGGAAGAGTCACCGTCGGATCGCTCGTCGCCCGCGCCGACGAAGGAGGGGTGGCGCGGCCCCGTGAGGATGTGCGGGTGGCGATGGTCCCCTTCCTGTCCCAACGCGCCATCGTCACCGTCGAAGATCTGATGGCGCTGGAGGCCGACGAGCAGGGCGGGAAGTACGCCCGCCGCATGACCGCCATCGTCGAAGCGCTCTGCGAGGGCCTGACGGCTGACACGGTGAACGTCGTGGTGGGCCATGTCATGGTCCACGGAGGTCAGGTCGGCGGTGGAGAGCGATCGGCCCACACCGTGTTCGACTACTCGGTGCCCGCCCAGACGTTCCCCTCGGAGCTGTCGTACGTGGCGCTCGGCCATCTCCACCGTCATCAGCGGATGGCGACGGCAGCCCCCGTCTGGTACTCCGGTTCACCCATGCAACTCGACTTCGGCGAGACCGACGACGTCAAGGGTGTGGTTCTCGTCGAAGTCGAGCCGGGATTGCCCGCGGCCGTGCAGTTCCGACCGGTCGAGTCGGGACGCCGACTACGGATCGTCCGCGGCACTCTCGCCCAGGTCGAGTCGTCGGCCCCTTCCATCGATCCCCGCGACTACGTCAGGGTCATCCTCGACGAGTCGGCCCGGGCCGGGCTCGCCGAAGCGGTGCGCCGGGTCCTGCCCAACGCCGTCGACGTCACGCTCGACCCCCGCCGGCGGCCCGAGCGGAGATCCCGGCCCAGCCGGGCCGGCCGCTCCCACCACGAGCTCTTCGTGGAATACCTGGCCGAGCAGGACGCCCACGACGACAAGCTGGTGAGCCTCTTCAACGAGTTGATCGAGGAGGCGCATGAAGCCTGAGCTCCTCACGATGGCCGGGTTCGCCCCGTTTCGTGCCGCTACGACGGTCAGGTTCTCCGACCTGGAGCTGTTTGCCCTCACCGGACCCACCGGGGCCGGCAAGAGCTCGGTGATCGACGCCATCACCTTCGCCCTCTACGGGACCGTCGCTCGCCACGGGAAGGGGGCGGTCGAGCCGGTGATCTCCCTCGGCTCCGCCGAAGCAAAGATCCAGTTCGACTTCTCGGTGGAGGAAAGGCCCTACACCGCGGTGCGGGTCGTGCGTCGCACCGCCCGCGGCGGAGCCACCACCGCCGAGGCCCGGCTGGAATCCCAGGGCGAGGTGTTGGCGTCGGGAGCCGCCGAGGTCACCTCCGCCGTCGAAGCGCTCCTCGGGCTGAACATCGGCCACTTCACCCGGTCGGTCGTCCTCCCCCAGGGCGAGTTCGCCGCTTTCCTCCATGACACCCCGGCGGGCCAGCAGGACCTGGTGAAGGCACTGCTCGATCTGGGCATCCTCGACACGGTGCGCTCACTGGCCGGCGAGAGGGGCCGCACGGCGTCTGCCCTGGCTGGGGGAGCTCGCGCCAGGATCGAGGGCCTGGCCGATGCCACCGAGGAGGCCGAAAAGGCAGCCGCCTCCCGACTCGACATGCTCGAGGGCCTGGTGGGTGACGTGACGGCGGCGGAGACGGCCCTGGCGTCCGCACTCGAGGAGGCGAGGCTCAAGCGCGAGGAGACAGAGAAGAGAAGGATGGATCTCGACCTCGTCACCCGGATCCGGGTCCCCGCCGGGGTCGGGGCGCTCGCTGAATCTCTGGTGGCCACCCGCAAGGCCGTCAATGAGACCCGCGTCGCCAGCGAAGAGGCAGCGGCGAGCCTCGAGCTCTTGCGCCTGCGATCGGCCCAGCTTCCCAGCCGCGACCGCCTGCAAACGGCCACAGATGTTGCCACGCAGCTCGAAGCCACCCGGGCCCGGCTCGTCGCCATCGATCTCGAGGGACTGTCATCGGCCGCCGACGAGCTGGCGGCCGAAGTGGACTCTCTGGCCGCGGCGCGGGAAGCGGCCGTCGCCGCCCGGGAGGCGGGCCGGTCGCGGCACGCCGCACACGCCCTCGCCGCTGGTCTGGGAGTAGGCGATCCCTGCCCGGTATGTCATCGACCCCTGGAAGCGGAGCCGGAGGAGCCTCCCGCCGACCTCGCCCGGGCCGAGAGCGAGGTAAGGGCCGCCGAGAAGGCACTGTCCCAGGCGAGCGCCCGGTTCGATGCCGCCCGTCATGTGCTTACCGGGGCCCAGGCCACGATGGAAGCCGAGCAAAGGGCGCTGGAAGCTCTCGAAACGCAGGGCCGCGAGCTGCCAACCGGTGACGAGCTGGCCGAGCAGTGGGACGCCCGGCACCGGCTCGAATCCGACATCGCGGCTGCCCAGGAGGCGCTCGGCGCCGCCCAGGAGGCGTGCCGGCTGGCGGCGGCAGAGTTGGCGGGACACGAAACCGATGAGACAGCAGCACGTGAGGCCTTCAGCGCCGCTCGCGATCGGGTGGCGCGGCTCGAGCCGCCCGTCGCCACCGTCACCGATGACCTCTCCCGGGTCTGGGGAGAGCTGGCCGAGTGGGCCGAAACCGAAGCCGAAGGGCAACGCCAGCGACTGGAAGCGGCGGCGACGGCCGCCGCCCAGGCCGAGATCGCCCACGCCGAGGCCAACGCCCAGGTCGAGAACCTCCTGGCGGGAGCGGGCGTCGGCGGTGAGGGCAGCCCCTCGGCGCGCCTGGCCGGGGCGGTGGCCACGGCCCGCGCCGACCACACACGGGTCCAGGAACGCCGGGCGGAACGCGAGGCGGTCGAGGCCGATCTCGCCACGTTCGAGGACCGGGCTCTCCTCGCCGGGGAGTTGGCCCGCCACCTGCGCGCCAACAACTTCGAGGGATGGCTGCTGGCCGAGGGACTCCATACCCTGGTGGACGGTGCCAACGGCCTGCTCACCGATCTCTCCCGGCACGCCTATTCCCTGGAACTGGTCAACGGCAAGATCGAGGTGGTCGACCATCGCAACGCCGATGAGCACCGCTCGGTCCGCAGCCTGTCCGGTGGCGAGACGTTCCTGGTGTCGCTGGCGTTGGCCCTTTCCCTCGGTGAGCAGCTTGTCAACCTCTCCGAGCGAGGGGGCGCCCGCCTCGACGCCATCTTTCTCGACGAGGGTTTCGGATCGCTGGACGACGAGACCCTCGACACCGTCACCGCGGTGGTCAGCGAGCTGGCGGCCCAGGGCCGGGTGGTGGGCATCGTCACCCACGTCAAAGAACTGGCCGACCAGTTGCCGGTCCGCTTCGTCGTGCGCCCCGGCCCGGGTGGGAGCACGATCGAGCGTGTCGGATGAGTATCCGAGGAGTTCGAGCGAAATGAGGTTTACGGTCGCTCAGTGGTCGCCTGAATACGGGATGCCGTCCGACCCGGACCTGGAGGATGCCAGCGCCGAGGTCGATGTCTCGATCGAGGTGCCATTGGGGGAGTGGCGCGGCCTCCTCCCGGACGTCGAGCCGGCCGACGACATCCTCTTCGTCGACGGCGTGCGTCGCGTCGACGCCAGTCTGTGGATCGACCAGCCGGAGGGTCGTCCCGCCTTGGGTCTCGCCGCCACCTATGCCGCCGGGGCGGTCCGCTCCAACGGCCACGCCGAGGTGGTGGCGGCGTCGGTCGATCGGGGTCTTTTCACCTCGGCGTCCGGCGCCTCCGACGTCGTCACCCGGGCCGGTGTCTACGGCGTCCGGGCGACGACGGGACAGTCACCTGAAGAGCTCTGGCTCGGCATCCAGCAACGAATGGGGGAACTAGAGGGGTCCGTGGCCGCCGCCAACGCCGGGGCCGCCGTCGTCGTGGTCGACGGGCCCCTATCCCATCGCCGTCACGTCGAGGGGGCGGTCGGGTACATCAAGCGGGAGCACGTGGAGTACCTGCCCAGCGCCGTCTGGGACGTCAAGTACGGACTGGCCGTGGCCCGGCGCACCCCGCTGTTCCTGACATCGAGTGTCTGGTCACGGTACTCGTGGTATCTCCGCCTGGCTCGAGGCTCTTCGGGAGCCGAAGGTCTGGTCCGATGCGAGGTGGCGGCAGACATGGATTTGGCGGCCGCGGTGCGTCTGGCCGACCGGGTCTCGGCCACACTGCCGCGGTTTGCGTCCGCCGCCCACAAGGATCCCCGTGCTCCCGAGAACCTCTACCCGATCGCCGGTCTGGAGCGTGAGCTGCGCCGCCGCCTGGGCGACCAGCATCTGATGTACCGGGCATTGCGTCGCGCCGCCATGGTTCCCCCCCGCCCGACTCGGGAGCCGGCGCGGTCCTGAGGGGCGGTATCCGTTAGATTCGCCGGATGCCCGGGTTCTCGAACGAGCAGCGACGCGCCCGTTTCGCCCGCCGTCACGCCCTTGCTCCCGGGTTCGAATCGGCTTCGATGCCGGAGACGGCCAGCTCGCTGCTGGCGATCCACGCCACCGACCCCGCCACCGTATTTCTGTCCACCTGGGCGCGAGTCCCCGGCATCACCCGCCCCGAGATCGAGGCTTCCTTGTACGAGGAACGATCTGTCGTCCGCGTCATGGGGATGCGGCGCACCCTCTTCGTCGTGCCGGTGGAGACCTTCCCGCTGGTCGACGTGGGCGCCGGTCGCGAGCTGGCGGACCGGGAGCGGCGCCGCCTCCTGAAGCTGTTGTCCGAGGCGGACGTGGCGCCCGACGCGGACGGATGGTTGGCGCGGGTCGAGGCGGCCACGTTGGAGGCGTTGGCCGCCCGCGGGGAGGCCACCGCCGCAGATTTGGCGAGAGACGTTCCCGAGCTCCGTGTGCGACTCACGATGGGGTCGGGGAGGTGGGCCGCCGAAATCGCCCTCTCCAGCCGGGTCGTCTTCCTCCTCGCCACGGCGGGCAGGATCGTCCGCAGTCGCCCCAGAGGGACGTGGCTGTCGAATCAATGGCGCTGGGTGGTGACGGATCGCTGGCTGGGGTCGCGTCCGGAGCCATCGACCGACGAGGCCAGAGCTGAACTCGCCGCCCTCTATCTGGAGAGGTTCGGCCCGGCCACGGAGACCGATGTCATCTGGTGGACCGGCTGGACGAAGACCGCCGCCCGGGCCGCCCTCGCCAGGATCGCGCCCGAGGAGGTCGAGTTGGCGAACGGCCGCGGCTATGTGCTCCCCGGCGACTCCGCCGAGTCCGGGGCCGCCGATCCCTGGGTCGCGCTTCTTCCTGCGCTCGATTCGACGATCATGGGATGGAAGGAGCGGGACTGGTACCTGGGGCCGCACGGCGGCGCCGTATTCGACACCAACGGCAATTCCGGGCCCGTGGTGGTTGTCGATGGTCGTGTGGTCGGCGGTTGGGCGCAGGCACCGGACGCTTCTGTCGTGTTCGAGATCATCGACGACGTGTCCGACGGGGCTGTAGCTGCGGTGGCGGAGAGGGCCGCCGAGCTGACCGACTGGCTCGAGGGCGACGTCGTGATGCCCCGCTTTTCCAGCCCGCTCCATCGGCGGCTGGCGACGGGCGGCTGAGCCGCCCTTCACACCTCGCGACGTGAGGCGAGGAGGGCGCCGCCGATCACGAGCACCGCCCCGACCACGGCGACACCGGCGACGCGGTCCTCCCGGAACACCACGCCCAGGAAAAGGGCGACGACCGGCATCAGATAGGTGATGAACGATGCCCGCGTCGGACCGACCCGGCCGGAAAGAGTGCCCATCAGGACGAAGGCGAGCCCGGTCCCGAGGATGCCGACGGCCAACGTGGCGAGCATCGACGACCATGCGAACTCGGAATCAGGCACGCCGATCAGCCCGTAGGGCAGGACGAGGAGCAGGGCCACCCACTGGACGCGGGCGAGCACCGGCAGCGCTCCGTACTTCTGTTGCAGGGGAGCGACCAGGTTGGTCGAGACGGCGTAGCAAACCGTTGCCGCCAGCACGAGGATGACCCCGATCAGGGCCGTCCCGCCGGCATCGGCCGCCGGAGCCGAGATCGCCGCCACCCCCACGAAGCCGATCACCAGCCCCAGGGCCTGGCGCCGTCCCGGGAGCTCGCGGAGGAGGAGCGTGGCGACGAGAGCGGTGAAGATCGGCATGGCGCCGTTGAGCATGCCCGCCACCGCCGAGTTGATCCACTGCTGGGCGATGGGGAAGAAGGTGAGGGGAAGGGCGATCCAGATCAGCCCGAGAACGGCGATCCGGGGCCAGTCCTCCCGATCGACCGCGATCCGCCGGGCCCGGGGAACGAGGGCAACGGTGCCCGCCCCGAAACCGATGCGAAGGAGCGTCACCAACCCGGGGTGAAAGTGGTCGAGGCCGATGGCGATGAAGAGGAATGAAGATCCCCAGATCGCCACCAACGACAGGAAGATCCCCCAGTCTCCGAGAGAGAAGGCTGCCCGGTTGGTGCCGTGGACCGTGGTGAGCAAGCGAGGGCTGGTCACCATGCCATGGCAACCACGTGCTCGGGGACCGCCAGCCCCTCCGGATTGCGCCGATCGGGAATCGGCTTGCCGAAACTGGCCTCGATCGGGACCACGCCGGCCCAGATCCCCAGGTCATAATCGGCCTCGTCGTCGATGGGCCCGCCGGTCCGGACCTTGGCGGTGGCCCTGTCGAGGGCAATGGCGACGATCCCCGTCCCGGCGAGCTCATTCCTGGTCATCGGGCGGAGATGGGGCAGGCGGCCGGGGCTGACCTTCTCGACGATCGCATCCATCGCCGCCGACTTCTCGTCGCCTTCCACCCAGCGACCTCGCCCATAGGCGATGACCGAGCGGTAGTTGGCGGAATGATGGAAGGCCGAGCGGGCCAGCACCAGTTCATCGAGGAGCGTTGCCGTCAGGCAGAGGTCGGCGCCCCCTTTGGCGGCCCGGAGGAGGGTTGAGGCCGGGGAGCCGTGGATGTACGCCTGATCGCCGATCCGGACCACCAGCGTCGGCACCACTGCCGGATGGCCCTGGCGCAGAAAGCCGACATGGGCGACGAGGGCGGCGTCGAGAATCTCGTTGACTGCTCCCGGGTCGTGAGTGCCGCGCTCGGGGAGGCGGTGGAATTCGGTGAGTGTCATCCGATTGCCTCTGGAATCAATGTATTGCTACAATATGACATATGTATCAGCGCAAAGCCTACCAGCCATGAGTCGGACCCCGTCGGCTGAATTGGCGGCCTCGATCGAGCGGCGCATCGTCGACGGAGACCTGCCGGGTGGGGCGAAGCTGGAGCCGGTGAGATCTGCCGCGCAACGCCTGGGGCTCGCCCCCAACACGGTGGCAGCCGCCTATCGCCTTCTCGCCGAACGCGGCCTGGTCAAAGGGCGTGGTCGGCACGGCACGATCGTCGAGTCGCGGCCCCGTCCGACGTTGATACCCGAACCGGTCGTGCCCGACGGAATGGTGGACCTCGCCTTCGGTGGGCCGGACCCGGCGCTGCTCCCGGATCTGGGCCCGGTCCTGGCGGGATTGGATGGATCCTCGGCGACCTATGGAGACCCTGCGGTCAATCTCGACCTGGAGATGGCGGCACGGGCCGCCCTGGCTGCCGAGGGGGTGGAGGGTCGATATCTGGCCGTGACCGGCGGCGCCGTGGACGGGATAGAGCGGGCCCTGGGAGCCTCACTTCGCCCGGGCGACGCCGTGGGCCTGGAGGATCCCGGGTGGTATCCGATCGTGGACCTGGTCCGGGCGATGGGACTCGTTCCGGTCCCGGTGGCCGTCGACGGCGAGGGGATGCTCCCTGACCGGCTGGCGCAGGTGATGGGTCGTGTTTCCGCCGTCATCGTGACGCCCCGCGCCCAGAGTCCGACAGGCGCCGCTCTCACGCCGGAGCGGGCGGCTGCCCTGGCGGCTCTGCTCGCCGCCCGGCCCGAGGTCCTGGTCATAGACGACGACCATATGGGTCCGCTGGCGGGGGCCCCACTGGCGGCCGTGGGCCCCCAACTCTCGACCTGGATATACGTCCACTCGTTCTCGAAGTCGCTCGGTCCCGATCTGCGCACCGCGGTGGTGCTGGGTGACGACGTCACGATGGACCGCCTTACCTCCCGCCAGATGGTGGGACCCGCCTGGGTGAGCCACATCCTGCAGCGGACGGTGGCGGAGTTGCTGCGCTCGCCCGACGTCGCCCGACGCCAGGTCGAGGCCGCTGATGCCTACACCGAACGCCGCCGTCTGTTCCATGCCGCCATGGAGTCCCACGGCATGACCGTGGTCGGCACGACCGGGTTCAACCTCTGGGTGCCTGTCGACGATGAGGACGCGGCGGTGCGTTCCGCCCGCGACAACGGATTCGTGATCCGGGCAGGGAGCCCTTTCCGCCACCAGAGCGGTCCGGGCGTGCGGGTCACCGTGTCGCAGATCACCGCCGACGAAGCGGACGGTGTCGCCCGAGCGTTGGCCCATCCGCCGCGGCGACGGACCTCAAGGGCGGTTTGATCATCTCACTCGCTCTTGGCCGACCGGGTCATGAGTTCGAGAACGGCCTCGCGGGGATGGGCCCCGGCATAGAGCACGCGGCCGACCTGCGTGGCGATGGGCACCTCGACCTGATGCCGTTCCGCCAGAGCGAGGACCGCCTCTGTGGTCTTCACTCCCTCCGCCACCATGTTCATGTCCGCCGTGATCTCGTCGAGCTGGCGCCCCTGGGCGAGGGCACGCCCGACCATGTGGTTGCGGCTCTGGGCGGAGACACAGGTGGCGATGAGGTCACCCATCCCCGCCAGACCGGCAAAGGTCGACTCCCGTCCGCCCATCGCCACTCCCAAACGGGTCAGCTCTGCCAGCGCCCGGGTGATGAGCGTCGCCCTGGTGTTGTCGCCGAAACCGAGCCCCGCCGACATGCCGGCGGCGATCGCCATCACGTTCTTGAGGGCGCCGGCCGTCTCGCATCCGATCAGGTCGCCATTGGTGTAGACCCGAAAGGTCGGGCCCATGAGCAGGTCCTGGATGATCCCGGCCTGGTCGGCGTCGGGCATCGCCACCACCGCCGCCGCCGGAAAGCCGGCGACGACCTCCTTGGCCAGATTCGGTCCGGTGAGCACCCCCACCATTGCCGGGTCGTGGTCGGGGAGCACATCGGCGACGATCTGCGTCATCCGGAGCAGGGTGTCCTGTTCGATTCCCTTGGTGAGCGAGAGGATGAGGCGGTCCGGGCGCAGGGCCAACTTGGAGATCACGGTCCTGAAGCCATGTGATGGCACCGCCATCACCACGATCTCCGATGCCGCCGCCTCCTCGAGGTCGGCGGTGGCGCGCAGGCCGTAGGGGAGCCGGGTTCCGGGCAGATAGTCGGGGTTTTCGGAGTTCCGGTTGATGGCATCGGCCAACTCGGGTCGTCGCGCCCAGAGAACCGTCGGGGTCCTGGCCGCCACCAACGCGGCGACGGCTGTCCCCCATGAACCGGCGCCGATGACGGATACGCGCACGGGGGACAGATTAAGGGGATGAGCGGATAGGGACGGTGCCGGCCCTGGAGACCGGCCGAACGTCGGCTCGGCCTTGCCTCGCCGGACATTTATCCGCTCATTCCCTCAGGCCCCGCATCGAGAGGACCGACTGGGCGTATGCGGCGATTACGATAAGACTGCCGTAGATGTCGGGCGGGAGAGATCCCGCGAGGACGCCGAAGGGGCAACGCGCAGGCGGAAACTCTCAGGCACCGAGGACCGTCCGACGGAGGCGCCGCTGGAGTGAGGCGACAGCGGTGACAGCGCCAGCAACGTCACCGTCTGGAGAACCCATGCCCTCCCGGTCAGCCGCCTTCCTCTCCCGCCACATCGGACCCCGGCCCGCCGACGTAGGCGCGATGCTGAAGGTCCTCGGCGTCGAGTCGATCGATGAGCTGATCGACCAGGCGGTTCCCGATCGCATCCTCGAGCGCCGGTCACTGTCCCTGCCCCCGGCCCTGGGCGAGACCGAGGTGCTGGATGAGCTCGCTGAGATCGCCGCCTCCAACCAGCGTCTCACCTCCCTGATCGGCCTCGGGTACTACGGGACCGTCACCCCGCCCGTGATCAAGCGCAACATCCTGGAGGCGCCGGCCTGGTACACCGCCTATACGCCTTATCAGGCAGAGATCTCCCAGGGCCGGCTCGAGGCGCTGCTCAACTTCCAGACCATGGTCGCCGACCTCACGGGTCTCGAGCTGGCCAATGCCTCGCTGCTCGACGAGGGCACAGCCGCCGCCGAGGCCATGGCCATGGGCCCCCGCATCACCCGGCGCGACGGACGCTTCCTCATCGACTCCGACTGTCATCCCCAGACGATCGCTGTGGTGGAGACGCGGGCCGAGGCGATAGGCGCGCCCACCGAGGTGTTGGATGTCGCCACCGCCATCACCGACCCCAGCCGGTTGGATGACGTGGCGGCAGTGTTGATCCAGTATCCCGGCTCGAGCGGGCGCCTGAGTGACGTGGCCGCCATCGCCGAGGCGGTTCATGGCGCTGGGGCCATCCTCGTCGCCGCCACCGATCTCCTGGCCTCGGTGATCCTCGAACCGGTCGGCGCCTTGGGGGCGGACATCGCCGTCGGGTCGGCGCAACGGTTCGGCGTCCCCCCCGGCTTCGGGGGGCCCCATGCCGGCTTCATCGCCATCCGCGAGGAGGATGTGCGTTCCCTCCCGGGTCGCCTGGTGGGTGTGTCGACTGATTCGGCGGGGAGAGTGGGCTATCGCCTCGCTCTGCAGACCCGGGAGCAGCACATCCGTCGGCAGAAGGCGACGTCGAACGTCTGCACCGCCCAGGTCCTGCTGGCGGTGGTGGCCGGAATGTACGCCGTCTGGCATGGGCCCGAGGGCCTGAGTGCCATCGCCGGCCGCGTGGCCGATGCCACCGTCCGCCTGGCGGAGGCCCTGGAGCCCGTGGCCGGGATCGACGTGACCAACGATCGCTTCTTCGACACCCTCACGCTGAGCGGCGACGCCGACGCCGTGGTGGCCGCGGCCTTGGAGGCGGGCATAAACCTGCGCCGGGTCGACGAAGTCACCGTTGGGGTGTCCCTCGACGAGACCACGAGCGAAGAGATCCTCGCTCGCCTCGTAACAGCCCTGGGTGGAGATGCGTCGATGCTCGGTGAGCCGGGCGACCGGGCCGGAGTCCCGGAGGAGTCTCGACGGCGGGACGCACCGCTGCAGCATCCCGTGTTCTCGCTCTACCACTCCGAGCACGAAATGCTTCGCTATCTCCGCCGGCTGGCCGACCGCGACCTTGCTCTGGACCGGACGATGATTCCCCTCGGGTCCTGCACCATGAAGCTGAACGCCACCACGGAGATGATCCCGATGACGTGGCCGGAGTTCGCCGACATCCATCCCTTCGCTCCACTCGACCAGACGGTCGGATATCGGCGCCTCATCGGAGAGCTCGAGGGCTACCTCGCCGAGCTCACCGGCTACGACGGCGTGTCGCTCCAGCCCAATGCCGGGGCACAGGGCGAGCTCGCTGGCCTCCTCGCCATCCGCGCCTATCACCGGAGTCGGGGAGACGACGGGCGGGTTGTCTGCCTCATCCCCCAATCCGCCCACGGAACCAACGCCGCCTCGGCGGTGATGGCTGGAATGGAGGTCGTCGTCGTTGCCACCGACCGCGCCGGCAATGTCGACCTCGTCGATCTCGAAGCCAAGGCCGACGCCTACGCCGACCGCCTGGCGGCCGTCATGGTCACCTATCCGTCAACGCACGGGGTGTTCGAGCCGGGCATCGACAAGCTGTGCCAGCTAGTCCATGATCGGGGCGGCCAGGTCTACGTCGACGGCGCCAACCTCAACGCCCTTGTCGGGCTGGCGCGCCCCGCCGACTTCGGCGCCGACATCGGCCATCTCAACCTGCATAAGACCTTCACCATCCCTCATGGCGGTGGTGGTCCCGGAGTCGGCCCCGTGGGCGCCCGCGCCCACCTCTTGCCTTTTCTGCCCAACCACCCGCTCGTGCCCGAAGCCGGACCCGCCACCGGGATCGGCCCTGTCGCCTCGGCCCCCTGGGGATCCGCCGGTATTCTTCCCATCCCCTGGACCTACATTCGCCTGATGGGAGCGCAGGGTCTTCGCCGCGCCACCGAGATGGCGATCGTGGCGGCCAACTACCTCTCCACCCGTCTCGCCGAGCACTATCCGATCCTCTATGCCGGCCCCGGCGGCCGGGTGGCTCACGAGTGCATCATCGACCTGCGCCCGCTCACCCAGGCTTCCGGCGTCACGGTCGAGGATGTGGCCAAGCGCCTGGCCGACTATGGCTTCCACGCCCCGACCGTGGCCTTTCCCGTGGCGGGGACCCTCATGATCGAACCGACCGAGTCCGAGTCGCTCGAAGAGCTGGACCGATTCTGCAGGGCGATGATCGCCATCCGCACCGAGGTCGACCGGATCGCCTCGGGTGAGTGGCCCCGCCACGACAACCCGCTCTCGCGTGCTCCCCATCCTGCCGGTGACGTGGTCGGAGACTGGGATCGGGCGTACCCGGCCCGCCTCGCCGCCTTTCCAATCGAGGAGCTGGAGCGGGACAAGTACTGGCCTCCGGTGGGGCGGATGGATTCCGTCGGCGGCGACCGCAACCTGATGTGCACCTGCCCTCCGCTCACGGAGTACTGACCTCCCTTCTTTCGGCGTCTGATTCGCCCGACCCAACCTGCCTGTAACGGGTTGAGACCGTCCTTGACGGATCCGATGATTGGTGAGAAGGTCACGAGCGTCTGCAGAGCCGCCTGCGGTTGAAAGGGAACCATTGCGATATCAGGGAAAGCTGACGTTTCCCGACAGAGAAGCCGCCGACGTGGACGTCTCCATCGATGTGACCGAGACGCACGTCCGGTTGGCTTCGGGCGAGGAGAGTCTCGGCAGTTGGTGTCTCGCCGACGTCGTGGCACAACGCGTGGTGGCCAACGAGTTCGAGCTCGACCTCCATGGGGAGTCGGTGACATTCCTCGCAGACGACCCGGTCAACTTCGCCTACGGCGCCGTCCAGGGAATGGCTGAAGGGTGGGCGCGTTACCGATCCATGAACCCGGTCAGCCGCAAGCGCGCTGTTGCCTCGGCCCGACGCAATAGCGAACCCTCGCGGCTCGCCGACGCTCGCCGGGTGTTCGTGGCCGCCGGTGCCCGACTTCTCGAGGAAACGCAGCCTGAGGATGAGCTGGATCCGGTCGCGGTGACTCCCGGGGCTGACGACCCCGTGGAGCCGGTGGCGGCGACCGTCGAGGTCGCACCGGCAGAACCGCTCGAGACGGAGACGACGGTGGAGACAGTGGAGACCGTCGAAACGGTGAAGACGGTCGAGACGGAAACGAGCCCGCCGCCGGCCGATCCGGTCACATCGCCGCCGCCGGAAGAGGAGCCGACCGAGGGCGAATTGCCTGCGGCCCCCGATGCCGTCGTGACCGTGGATGAACCCACCCCGCCGGCGCGCGTGGTGGCAGGAAAACTTCCGAGGCTGAACACGTTCCCTGCCCCGAAGCCGGCGCCGGCCGAGGCGATACCCGACGCGGCGCAGGATCCGGTCGAGCCGCCGCATGCTCCGCGCCGCAGCCGCCGCCACCGCCATGTCGCCACCCACCCCGACCACAAGGAAGCGGCCGTCGCCACCGAGGTGACCATCGAGACCGACCAACCAGAGGTCATCGAACTCGAGACCTCCGATGCTGAGGTCCCCGCAACGGCGGCCGGGCCTGTCGAAGTCAGCTTCCCAGAGCAACCGGAGGCGGCCGTCGCTGCACTGGACCTCGCCCCGGGCATCGGGGAGGAGGAAACGGCCGGCGTCAGGCCGGTGTCGCGCACGGCCTGGCGGGCCCCCGACGCCGCCCCCGAAGCCCCGGAACCGGAAACGCCGGCGGCCCGCCCGATTGTCGGTCCCTTCAAGGACGGGCACCATCCGGCCGAGACGACCGGTTTGCGGGCGAGCGTCAAGTCGATCTTTGGGCGCTCCAAGCAGGATCACGAGCACACGTTCGTCGAGAGCACGACCACAGTCGGGTTGACCCGTCGGGTCTGCCTGGAGTGCGGGCACGTGTCTATCGGCCTGTCGGATTGAACGAACGCCGAATCGACGGCAGCCCCTAACCTGGCGCTGACAGCCGTGGTCCGCAGGCGCGAGGGCTTGCGAAATAATCTCGACCTGGCCGACCAGTACAGGATGGAGAGATGAACGGCGCCCAGGCAACCACCATCACGCCCGTGATTCTCTCCGGGGGGAGCGGCACCCGTCTGTGGCCGCTGTCGCGTGATCATCAGCCCAAGCAGCTGCAGGCCCTCACCAGCAGCCTCACGATGATCCAGGAGACTGCCCGCCGCACTGCCGGGATGGTCGGCGTCGACCAGCCGATCGTTGTCTGCAATGCAGTTCAGGCAGACCTCGTGCTCACCCAGTTGGACGAGGCCGGCCACCCGCCCCAGGCGATCATGGTGGAGCCGGTGGCCCGCAACACGGCTCCCGCTGTGGCCGCCGCCGCGCTTCACCTCGACCCGGGAGTCGTGATGGCGGTCCTCCCTGCCGACCACGTCATCACCGACGTGCCCGCGTTCAGGGAGGCACTGGCACAGGCGGCGGACGCCGCCGGCGAGGGAGCGATCGTGACCTTCGGCGTGGTCCCGACCCGGCCTGACACCGGGTTCGGCTACATCGAGGTCGAGGAGGGGCAGGGGCGCCTCGCCACGCTCGCCCGCTTCGTCGAGAAGCCGGATGAGCCCACCGCCATCGAGTATCTCGCCTCCGGCCGCTACCTGTGGAACTCGGGGATGTTCGTATTCACCGCCGGTGCCATCCTCGAGGAGTTGCGGCGGTACGCACCCGAAGTGTTGACACGAGTCCAGGCTGCCTCGAGCACCGCAACCAATGACGGCACCGTGATTCGCCTCGGTCCCGAATTCGCGGCGGCCCCCTCGATCTCGATCGACCACGCGGTCATGGAGCGGACGAGGCGCGGTGTGGTCGTCCCCCTCGACGCCGGATGGAGCGACGTGGGGTCGTGGGAGGCCCTGTGGCAGGTCATGTCGCCCGAGGGCCGAACCGTGACGGTCGGTCGCGTCCACACACTGGATGTGAACCGGTCGTACGTTCGCTCGCAGAGCCGGCCGGTGGTGGTGATCGGCCTCGACGACGTGGTAGTGGTCGAGACCCCGGAGGCGATACTGGTCATGGACCGCAAACGAGCACAGGATGTCAGGCTGGCCGCCCAGTGGTTCGCAGACCTCGACGCCGCCGGGGAAGCCGACCACTGAGGGGCGTCAGGGCGTTGCGGCAGAGTCCGTAGCATGCCCGCATGCGTCTGGCCCGCCTCCTCATCGCCGCCGGGCTGTCGGTGACGCTGGCGGCGTGTGTCGACGACCTTCCTGCAGATGCCACCGGCGAGGAGATCTACGTGGAACTCTGTGCCAGATGCCACAGCGCCGACCTGGGCGGGGGGGTGGGACCGGCCCTGGGCCCGGGGAGCAACGCCGCCGCCCAGCCGGACGAATTCTTGACGGCGGCGATCACGGAGGGGAGGGGGCGAATGCCCTCGTTCGCTCAGACCCTGAGCTCTGAGCAGATAGAGCGGGTCGTGGCGTATCTGCGTGAGAGTCAGGGTGCCTCGTGACGGGCCGCCTCCTTCTCGGCCAGGTCGAGTTGCATCCGGTCGTAATTCCCATGACCGTGCGCTTCCGGGGCGTCATCCGGCGTCGGGCGATCCTGATCGAGGGTCCCGAAGGATGGGGGGAGTTCTCGCCCTTCTCCGAATACCCCCCAGAGGTGACAGCACGATGGCTGGCGTCGGCGCTGGAGTCTGCCTGCTCACCCCTTCCCGCCCCGGTACGTCGAACGGTCCCGGTGAACGTGACTGTCCCGGCGATCCCGTCTGGTGCCGCCGGAACTCTGGTAGCCCACTCTGGATGCACGACGGCCAAGGTGAAAGTCGCCGAGCCCGGTCAGACCGAAGAAGACGATCTAGCCCGGGTGGAGGCGGTGCGAGCGGCCCTCGGACCGACCGGCAAGATTCGGGTCGACGCCAATGCCGGCTGGGATGTCGCCACTGCGATCGAGCGAATCACCAGGCTGTCCGCCTTCGGACTCGAATACGTAGAGCAGCCGGTGCCCACCATTCCCGAGATGGTGAAAATTCGGGAATCCGTTGACGTGCCGATCGCCGCCGACGAGTCGGTGCGAACGGCGTCAGATCCGCTGGAGGCGGCCGAGGCCGGTGCCGCCGACATCTACATCCTCAAGGTGCAACCCCTGGGAGGTGTCGGACGCACCCTCGCCCTGGCAGCCGAGGTGGGCCTGCCGGTGGTGGTGTCGTCGGCCCTGGAAACGTCGGTGGGGATGGCGGCCGGAGTGTGGGCGGCGGCCTGCCTGCCCGAGCTGTCTCACGCCTGCGGCCTGGGCACGGTGACCATGCTGGCCGAGGACGTGGTGGACGACCGGATGATCCCCAAAGGGGGCGTGATCGACGTGAGACGCCCGGTTCCCCACCCCGAGCTCCTGGCGCGGCACCGGCCCGATCGGGGAGAGTGCGACAGGATGCTGGCCCGGGTGAACGCCGCCGCGGAACTGCTCACATGACATATCCGAATCCGTCGACTGCGCTGGCCGACATCGTCGTCGACGAGCTGAGCCGCAGCGGGGTGCGGGTGGTTGTCGCCGCTCCCGGCTCGCGCTCCACCGCCCTGATCCTGGCGGTTGCCGCCCGGTCGGATGTCGACCTGGTGATCGCCATCGACGAGCGATCGGCCGGCTTCCATGCCCTGGGATGGGCCAAGGCCAGTGGCGCAGCGGCTGCGGTTCTCACCACCTCCGGCACTGCCGTCGCCAACCTCATGCCCGCCGTTGTCGAGGCCGATGCCGCCGGCGTGCCGCTCATCGTCCTCTCGGCCGACAGGTCCGCCGAGATGAGGTCGGTGGGCGCCAACCAGACCATCGATCAGCCCGGGATGTTCGGACGATTCACCCGCCGATCAGTCGAGCTCGGCCCTGCGGAGTACGAGGCGGCGGCTCCCCGGTGGTGGCGCTCGGCCGTGTCTCAGGCCCTGGCGTCGGCGTCCGGTTGGAACGGCCGTCCGGGACCGGTGCAAATCGACGTCGCCTTCCGCGAGCCCACGGTCGGGGTGAGCGACGATGGTCGCAGCTCGGCCGAACCGTATCCCTTCGGCCGGAGCGGTCGGGCCGACGCCCGCCAGTGGACCGAGACCGCCGTCCACCGTTCCCCGGCGCCAGAGTCGGTGACACGTCTCTCGCAGGCGGTCCTGAGCGCTGAGCGGGGACTGATCCTTGCCGGCGACGGCTCGGTGCCGTCTGTCGTCGCTCTGGGCGGCCACCTGGGATGGCCGGTGGTGGCGACCGCTGAGTCGGGCCTGCGGAGGGACGACGACGTCATCGCCACCGGGCATCACCTGCTGGCCTCCGAACACGCCCGGCCCGATCTCATTCTTCGCTTCGGGACCCCGGGTCCTTCCCGCCGCCTGATCGACCTCGTGTCCAGCGAAATTCCCCAGGCCGTGGTCGGCGACAGATGGTCCGATCCCGGTCGTATGGTCGACCTCCTGGTCGACGCTGATCCGGCTGCGCTGGTGGCAGCCCTCACCGAGGCGGTACCCCGCGGTGCCGGATCGCCGTGGTCCGAATGGTGGTCGCGGGCCGACGGGGCTGTGCGGGGCGCACTCGAAGCCGAGCTCACGGGCACCAGCGAACCGGCCGTCGCCGCCCAGGCTGCCCGCCTCGCCGCCGATTACCTCGTCGTCGCCTCCTCCATGCCGATCCGCGACGTCGAGGCGTACGGGTTCGATACGCCCCGCGTCATCGCCAATCGGGGGGCCTCCGGTATCGACGGCATCGTGTCTCTGGCGCAGGGTGCCGCCGGGGCTGCAGGGCCGGGCACGGCCCTCGTGGGTGACCTTTCGCTGCTTCACGACGCCAACGGCTTCCTGACCAATCCGCGTCCCGAGTGCGTGTTCGTCGTCGTCGACAATGGGGGAGGCGGCATCTTCTCGTTCCTGCCTCAGGCCGAGCATGTCGGGGGAGACTTCGAGCGCCTCTTCGCAACTCCGCCCGATCGCGACCTGTCGATCCTGGCGGAGTTCCATGGTCTCGGCCATCGCCTCGTGACCGAGGGAGGCGATCTCGGCACGGCGGTGGCAGAGATGAGAGCGGCCGGCGGTTGCGGACTGGTTGTGGTGAAGTCCGACAGAACCGACAACGTCGGCGAGCATCGCCGGCTGGAGCGGGTGGCGTCCGACGCTCTCGCCGCGATGTGAGTCAGGACGCCCTGAGCGAGCCCATCATCGCCTTCAGCTTGATGCGAGTCTCCTCCAACTCCGCCTCGGGCAGCGAGCCAGTCACGATGCCGGCGCCGGCGAAAAGGCGGGCGCGGGCGCCGGACAACTCGGCACACCGCAGGGCGATGGCAAACTCGCCGTCGCCGCGGCCATCCATCCAGCCGACCGGGCCGGCGTACCTGCCGCGGTCCATGCCCTCGATCTCGGCGATCAGGGCCACGGCCTTCTGGGTGGGGGTCCCGCCGACCGCGGCGGTCGGATGGAGCCGGGCGGCCAGACCGAGGACGTCGATGCCGTCCCCCACCCGCCCGGCCACCGGCGTCGCCAGGTGCTGGACGTTGTCGAGGCGTACCAACCTCGGTTCTCCGGGAATCGTCGGATCGTCGCAGACTCCCTCCAGTGACGAGCGGACGGAACGCACCGCCAGGGCGTGCTCCCATTGGTCCTTGTCGGAATCGAGCAGGCCTTCGCCGGCGGCGGCGTCGGCGACGGGATCAGCGTGTCGCGGGGCTGACCCGGCCAGGACCAGCGATTCGAAGCTGGTGCCCCGGCGCCTCGCCAGCAGCTCGGGGCTGGCTCCGACGAGGTCGACCACCCTGAAGACAAAGCAGGTGGGGAACCTGTCGAGGAGGTGGCGAAGGATTCGGGGGGGATGAAAGCGCTCCCGCGACCACACGGCGTAATCGCGGGCCAGCACCACCTTGTCGAGCTCGCCGGCGTCGATTCGACGAACTGCATCCGCCACCGCTTCCAGCCACAGGACATCCGGAACGGAGGAGCCCGCGAATCTGGCCCGGTCGGTCGCCGGTTCGGGGGTGGCCACGTCGGGCAGCTCGGCGCCGTCGACCGTCGTCAGGAACCAGGCGTCGTGGCGCCGGCCCAACAACACCTCCGGTATGGCCGCCACCGAGGATGGGGAACCGTCGGCAAAGGCGGCCGAGGCGAAGACCACGGGCCCGGTGCCCTCGAGTCCGAGCGGGTCTTCCACGTCCGCTTCGGCGAGCAGCCGTCGGAACTCTCGGACGATGGCCTCGAAGCGGCCTTCTCCCGGGCCGGGATCGATCCGGGCCGCCTCGCCCCAGCCCCACAGACTGATCTCGGGAGACATCCACACGGCCGTCGGGTCCCACCGCAACGGATCGTCTACCCCGTCTATCAGACGGGTGACGAACTTCATTCCGAGAGGCGGCGGCGGGCGCTGTCCACCAGCAGGCGTTGGAAGTGATGCGACACCAGACGCCCTGCCGCCGGGAGCATGGTCTCGAACGCCTCCACCAGGCGGGCGGCCGCCTCTTCCTGGCTCCGCGCAGTCCCTTCCACCGGGTCGCTGACGAAGCGGACAAAGGTGTCCACCGCGGCTTCGGCCACTGGCCGCATGGCCTCGTCGGCGCGACGAGCAACCTCCAATAGTTCGGCCAGCGGAAGCCCCGCCGACACCATCTCCAAACCGGCCTTCACGGCCTCGGCGTCCACCGGCTGGTACCGCGGCTCGGGATCCTCGAGTCGGGGAACGAGCAGACCCTCCCGGGCGAGAGCTTCGAGCAGGGGCAAGGACAACCCCGAGGAGTCGGCCAATTCTGAAAGTGTCAGCAGGGAATCCTCGGCGCCGGCGAGGAGGGCATAGTGCAAGGCTTGGTCGCGGGCGTCCATCAGGGCAAGCGTAGGAGTGCCGCGGTCCCGGGAATTCCCAACCGCCTGGCCGCCGTCTCCAGGCGGCCGACATCGCCGGTCGAGAAGAGGGCCGTGGTCATGCCGCCCATATCGGCTCCCCGCTCGGCGGCCATCCGCCCGGTCTGGCGGGCAACGGCGGGCGCCGGGTCGATGATCGTCACATCCGGACCCATCACGTCCCGGATAGTCTCCGCGAGGGCGGGGTAGTGGGTGCAGGCGAGGACGAGGACGTCGACCCCCGCCTCGATCATCGGGGTCAGGCACAGCTCCACCTGCTCATGGGCCCGGCGGTCCGACACCGTACCCGCCTCGGCGAGCTCCACCCACCTGGGGCAGGCGGCCGTTATCACCTCGACGCCGGCGGCGAAGCGGTCGATCACGGAGGCGAACAGCTCCCCCTGGAAGGTGGCAGAGGTGGCGACGACTCCTACCTTCCCGGTCCCCGTGCTCGCCACGGCGGGTTTCACGGCCGGTTCCATGCCCACGAAGGCAATCTCGGGATGACGTCGCCTGAGAGGATGGAGGGCGGCGGCCGAGGCGGTGTTGCAAGCCAGGGTTATCACCGTGCATTCCTGGCCGATGAGCCATTCGGTGACCTCGTCGCAGCGCCGGCGGAGGTCGGCGAGCGTGCGTTCGCCGTACGGCGAATGGGAGTGATCGGCGACGTAAATCAGGTCGGCCTCGGGGAGAAGACGTCGGACCTCGGCAAAGATGCCGAGACCGCCGATCCCCGAGTCGAACACACCGATGGTTGCGGCCATGGCCGATCATGACAGCACGTCTCGGGCGCAAGGCCGGCGATTGCCGCTGGTAGCGTCGCCGCCATGGATCTCAACGGAGTTGCAGCCATCGTCACGGGAGGGGCCTCGGGCCTGGGGGCGGCGACGTCGCGGCGTCTGATCACGGCCGGGGCGGAGGTCATGATCCTGGATGTCCAGGACGAACTGGGGCAGAAGACGGCCGAGGAGATCGGCGCCGCCTACCTCCGGACCGACGTCACCCAGGAGGCGGATGTGGCGTCAGCAGTGGCGGAGGCAGTCGAAATGGGACCCTTGCGGGTCCTGGTGAATTGTGCCGGCATCGGCCCGCCGCTGCGCACCCTGGGGCGGGATGGCACGCCTCACGATCTCGCCCAGTTCACCAGGGTGGTCACGGTCAACCTCATCGGGACGTTCAACTGCATACGCCTGGCTGCGGCCGCCATGGCCGAGACCGAAGCGCTGGACGAATGGGGCAGTCGGGGAGCGATCGTCAACACGGCTTCCGTGGCCGCCTACGAGGGCCAGGTGGGCCAGGCCGCCTATTCGGCATCGAAAGGCGGGGTGGTGGGGATGACGATCCCGGTCGCCCGCGACCTGGCTTCGATCGGGGTGCGCGTCAACACGATCGCCCCCGGGCTGATCGACACTCCGCTCCTTGCCGGCCTCCCCGAGCCCGCCCGTCTCTCGCTCGGGAGCCAGGTGCTGTTCCCGCCCCGACTGGGTCGGCCCGACGAGTATGCCGAACTCGCCCACCTGCTCCTCACCCACGACTACATGAACGGTGAGACGGTGCGAATGGACGGGGGAATCCGGATGGGCCCCAAATAGCCGCCTAGGCGGGGGCTGACGATCTCTGCGCTTCGGCCAGTTGGCGTTTGATGCGGCCGAGGATGGCGCCCATCCCGCGCATGCGGAGCGGCGTCACCACTTCCTCCAGACCCATGCCGACGTAGAAGTCGTTGGGGACGGCGAGGATCTCCTCGGGAGGCAGCCCCTCGAGACCGTCGAGGAGCAGCCCGGCGAACCCACGCACGGTGGGCGATTCGGGCGGCGCCGAGAAGAACATGTGGGCGGCGCCGTCATCGTCGATCTCGGTGGCGAGGAAGAAGGGGGTCTGGCACTCCGGCACGGCCTCCAGGAGGCTGGGATCGTCGGCGAACCGGGGGGGAAGGTCGGGGATTCGTTTCGAGTAGTCGAGCAGCGCCTCGAGACGGAACTCACGCGGTGATGCGGCCAGGACATCGACGATCGTCTGGAGGCGGCTCGGGAGGGCCATCGGGGTCATTGTCGCAGCGACGCCCACGGTATGAGAAGAAAGCACTACCGTCATAGTGCAAACCCGACGAGGAGGCTCGATGGCGACCGTTCTTGATCCCAATCCTAGGTTCTCCGCATATGCCAGTCCGGAGACGCTCGTTTCCACCGACTGGCTGGCCGAACACCTGGATGATCCCGATCTGGTGGTGGTCGAGTCTGATGAGGACGTCCTCCTCTACGAGACGGGCCACATCCCGGGTGCCATCAAGGTCGACTGGCACCAGGACCTCAACGATCCGGTCGTCCGCGACTACCTCTCTGCCGAGGCGTTTGCGGAGCTGATGTCGGAGCGGGGCATCGCCCCTGATTCGACGATCGTGTTCTATGGGGACAACTTCAACTGGTGGGCGGCGTACGCCCTTTGGGTCTTTTCCCTTTTCGGGCACCGCGACCTGCGCCTACTCGACGGCGGCCGCCAGAAGTGGGTAGCCGAGGGACGCGAGTTGACCGTCGAGAAGCCTTCCCGTGCCCGGGTCGACTATCCCGTGCCCGCCCGCGACGACTCCCAGATCCGCGCCTTCCTCGACGACGCCATCGCCCAGTCCAAGGACGAGCGACCTCTGGTGGACGTACGGTCGCCGGAGGAGTATCGGGGCGAGCGGATGCACATGCCCGACTACCCGAATGAGGGGGCTCTACGCGGGGGGCACATCCCCGGGGCGGCCAATGTCCCCTGGAAGAAGGCCGCCAACGAGGACGGCACGTTCAAGGGTCGCGACGAGTTGGAGGCGATCTATGTCGACGAACAGGGTCTCCGTCCCGCAGACGACGTCATCGCCTACTGCCGGATCGGAGAGAGGTCGTCACACACGTGGTTCGTGCTGACCCATCTCCTCGGCTTCGAGCGGGTGCGCAACTACGACGGCTCGTGGACCGAGTACGGAAACGCCGTCCGGGTGCCGATCGAGAAGTGAAGGCAGGCCCTGCCGTGTCGCCGCCGTTCTGAGGGCCCCCGAGCACGGTTTCCGTGGTGGCGAACCCTGGGTTCGGGGGCCTCACGCTCTATCCCAGGTCGGTCGCCAGCAGGTCCGAGACCGTCTCGCGCCGCACTACCACCCGGGCCTCGCCGCCCGCCACGAAGACGACGGGAGGCCGCAACACCTTGTTGTAGTTGGAGCCCATCGAGTGGCCGTAGGCACCGGTGACGGGGGTGGCGAGCACATCGCCCACCGCAGTGTCCTCGGGGACGTCGGCCTCGCGGACGAGCACGTCACCGGACTCGCAGTGCTTGCCCACGATCGTGACGCGCCGCGGGCGCTCCGCACCGGCAGCGCGCGGCAGCAGCGCCTCGTAGCCCGAGCCGTAGAGGACCGGCCGCGGGTTGTCCGACATGCCGCCGTCGACGGAGAGGTAGGTGCGCACGCCGGGCACGTCCTTGATCGTGCCGACGCGGTAGAGGGTGACGCCGGCCTGGGCCGCGATGGCCCGGCCCGGCTCGGCCAGCACGCGCGCCTCGATGCCGGCGGCGCGGCAGCCGTCGAGCACCGAGTCGGCCCACTCGGTGATCGTGGGCGCCGTCTCGCCGGCGACGTAGGCGACGCCGAGCCCGCCACCGAGCACCAGATGCGGCAGGTCGAACGGGATCGCGAACGCGGCCATCACCTCGGCCGCCTTGGCGAAGCTCGACGCGGCGAACACGTTCGACCGGATGTGGCAGTGCAGGCCGACGAGCTCGACCGACGGCGAATCGAGCGCACGCCGGACCGCCCGCTCGGCGTCACCGTTGCCGAGGTTGAAGCCGAACTTGGAGTCGTCCTGGCCGGTCGCGATGAACTCGTGCGTGTGCGCGTGCACACCCGGCGTGATCCGCAACAGCACCTGCGGCACCGGGCCGGCGCCCTCGCCGTGGAGCGCATCGAGCCGGTCGAGCTCGTCGAACGAGTCGACGACGATGTGGCGGACGCCGGCGGTGATCGCCATGCGCAGCTCGGCGACGCTCTTGTTGTTGCCGTGGAGCACACATGCGGACGCCGGCACGCCCGCGGCGAGCACGACGTGCAGCTCGCCGCCGGTCGCCACGTCGATGCACATGCCCTCGTCGTGCACGAGCTGCGCCATCGCCCGGCACAGGAAGGCCTTGGCCGCGTAGGCCACGCCGTCGCCGAACACGCCCACGGCCTCGCGGCAGCGGGCGCGCACGTGCTCCTCGTCGTAGACGAAGAGCGGCGTGCCGTACTCGGCGGCGAGGTCGAGGACGTCGCACCCGCCGACGCTGAGGCGGCCGTCGGCGCCGACCCGAGCCGTGGCCGGCAGGAGATGGCGAGGAAGAGGAGTCAGCTCACCGGGCCTTGGCAAGAAGCTTGTTGACGCGTTCCACGAGGTCGAGCGGCTCGAACGGCTTCGTGACGTAGTCGTCGGCTCCGGCATCGAGGCCCTCGCGCACATCCGACGCCTGCGCCTTGGCCGAGAGGAGC
>DATFFO010000093.1:0-2264 GCA_035250025.1 Acidimicrobiia bacterium | reverse complement strand
ACCACCGGCCTCATCGCCGACGGGGTCCATGTGGCGCCCGACCTGCTCCGGCTCGCCTTCCTCACCATGGGCGCCGGGAGGATCGCCCTCGTCACGGATGCCACCTCGGCCCTCGGCACCGGACCGGGGACCCATCGCCTGGGCGACACCGAGCTGTCCATCCAAGGCCTGGAGGTACGCGGGCCGGATGGGCAGTTGGCCGGTAGCGCCGCCCCCATCGCTCACGCCCTGGGACCGATGCGGCGCCTCGGGTGCGGCTGGGCCGACCTGACCGCCATGACTTCGGCCACTCCGGCCCGGATCGTCGGCTACGTTCCCGACCCGGGCGACCGGGTCCTCCTCGACGACGACCTCGGAGTCGCCGCCACTGCCATCGCCGGCGAAGTCGTTTATCGACGGGCGGGGTCGTGAACGTCCTCGCCGAGATCGCCGAGCAGCCGTCGGTGGTCGAGCGCCTGGTCGCGGCCAACCGGGGCCGCTTTCCTGCCCTGGCCGGGGCGGCTCGAGATGTGAGCCATGTCGTGGTGGCGGCCCGGGGCACCTCCGACAACGCCGCCCGCTACGCCCAGTACGTGTGGGGGGCCCGCAACCGGCTTGCGGTCGGGCTCACCACCCCCTCCCTGTTCGGAATCATGGCCGCTCCCCCGCGTCTCACCGGTGCCCTGGTGGTGGGCATCTCCCAGTCCGGCCAATCGCCCGACCTGGTAGCCGTCCTCACCGAAGCCCGCCGCCAGCACCGCCCCACCGTCGCCATCACCAACGATCCTGCCTCACCTCTGGCGGGGGCGGCCGACATCGTCGTGGACCTGGCCGCCGGGCCGGAGCGAGCCGTCGCCGCCACCAAGACCTACACCGCCGAACTGGCGGCCGTCGCCCTGACATCGCTGGCTTTCTCCGGCCACGACCCCGCCCCGGTGGCCGACCTCGTACCCATCCTGTCCTCCGCCGTCACCGACGCCGCCCGCCACGCCCCCGCCGTGGCCGGCCTCGTCGACCATCACCGCAGCGCCGTGGTGGCCCGCGGCTTCCATTACGCCACCGCCCACGAATGGGCCCTCAAGCTGCAGGAGCTGGCCCAGGTCGTCGCCCACCCCTTCTCAGCCGCCGACTTCCTCCACGGCCCCCTCGCCCTCATCGACACCGGATTTCCGGTTCTGGCCGTCGTGACCGCCGGTCCCACCGAGGCGCCCATGCGGGACGCCCTCACCGCCGCCCGGGATCGAGGTGCCCACATCGTCGCCCTGACCGATGTCGACCATCCACCCGCCGAGACCGCCATCGCCATCCCCGCCGTCGAGCCCTGGCTGTCCCCAATCGTGGCTGCTCCCTACCTGCAGCACTTCACCCACGCCCTCGCCCTCGCCCGCCATCTGGATCCCGACCGCCCCCGGGGCCTGACCAAGATCACCCGCACCCGCTAGCAGCCAGGCGAGATCGGCGAAGGTCCACCCGCCCACACCCGCTCGGTTCTTTGGACGAGGGCGAACGAGCTGACCGTTCTTTCGACGGTGGGTGTCGGTGGCCGATGGCCACGCTCCAAAGGTCGCTGGGGCCGTCCCCCACGCTCCAAAGAACGCCACTGGAACTTGCCCTCAGCCGACGGCCGTCACCCGCACCACGGGGTCGGAGCCGAACGAGACGGCACCGGGCTGGTTGAAGGGAACGTAGACGACGCCGCGATGGAGGCTGTCGTCGAGGATCACCGGTAGCTCCGCCTCGGCGGTCTTGGTGACCAGCTTGACGGTGTGGCCGGGGCGGGCGCCGAGACGGCGGGCGTCGTCCGGATGGAGGTGGGCGGCGGCGCCGGGGGCGAGCCGGTGGAGCGAGAGGCCGTAGCGCATCATGACCCCGTCGTCGTACATCGTCCGCGCCGAGTGCAGCACCATCTCAGAGGCGACGGCGGGGAGGGCAGATGCCACCGGGATGTATTGCAGCGGCTGGCTGGCATCCCCGTAGGGGACGACCACGCCATCACGCTCGTCCCAGTCGAGCAGATCCCAGGTGAGACCGGCGTAGGCGGGGGCGACCGTCGAGATCTCCTTGGCGATGGCCGCCGGGGACGCCAGACCGAGATCGGCGCCGAGGCGGCGGGCGATGTCGTCGAGGATCGACCAGTCGGCCCTGGCCTGGCCGACACCGGGAAGGATTTCGTTGACCTTCTGCACCCGCCCCTCGAGATTGGTCACCGTGCCCTCCTTCTCGGCGAAACCGAGGGCGGGGAGGACGACATCGGCGTGGGCGGTGGTGGCGGTGTTGAACATGTC
>DATFFO010000092.1:0-2617 GCA_035250025.1 Acidimicrobiia bacterium | reverse complement strand
TCGCCGAGACCGAGGAGGCGCCGGGTCATGAGCGCCGTCGCCCCCCACAAGACGTCATCGCCGAGCTCGTAGAACCACACCTTGTGGCCGTTCCAGTCTTCCATCCTCCATCGGGAATCGTCGGCGAGCTCATCCAGGGCGGGCTGGTGGATCCGAACCACCTCGCGGGGGGACGGGAAGAGGACCGGAGGCTGGGATAGCCAACCGACGACAGGGACCACGAGGAGCCGGTACGCGATCGTGTCGATCGGAGGGAGATAACCGATGATCTCGACCTGGTCGGGAATGATGCCCACCTCCTCCTGGGCCTCGCGCAGGGCGGTGCCCGAGGGGCCATCGTCCCCCAGTGCCGGGCGTCCCCCGGGGAAGGCGATGTGCCCGGCATGGGTCGGCATGGTGTCGGGTCGCTTGATCAGGACCAGCCGCGTCGACCCGGCGTTGTCGTCGAACAGGGGGATGAGGACGGCCGCCCGCTCGCGGTCGCCGGCGGGGGGAACGTCGGGCACCAGGTCGAAATCGCGCCACACCCGCTCGATCGTAGAGAGAGGAGTCACGCGCCGATAACCTGTGGCCACCCATGCCCGCCGAGCTGATCGAAACCGAGCGTCTGATCCTGCGTCGATTCGCCCGGCGTGACGTGGCCTCGCTCGAGGAAGCTGTCCGGGCATCGCTGGTTGATCTCCATGAGTGGCTCCCCTGGGCCCATATGGACTACACCCACGACGATGCTGTCGCTTTCGTCCGGGATTCGATGCAGGCCTGGAAAGAAGCCAAGGCCTTCGACTACGCCGTGCGGCCCCGCCAAGCCCCCGAGCGTCATGTCGGCAACGTGTCCATCTGGCAGACGTCGCGGAGCGGGAAGATCGGTGAGATCGGCTACTGGGTGCGGAGCGACGAGATCGGCCAGGGGTACGCCACCGAGGCCACCCGGGCGATGACCCGGGTCGGTTTTCAGAGCATGGGCCTGCACAAGGTCACGCTGCGCATCGCCATCGGCAATCGCGGCTCGGAGCGGGTAGCCGAGAAACTGGGGTTCGCCCACGAAGGTGTCCTCCGCGAGGAACTGCTCATCAGGGGCAACTGGGTGGACCACACGCTCTATGCCATGCTCGACCGCGAGTTCCACCGCCTCCACGGGCGGATCTAGGGCGCCGACGGGGAGGTCGCCGTCACCGAGCCCAGGGTTCCCCACCGCGGAAACCGGGGTCGCTGGCCCACAGAACGTTGGCCATCAGCCTCCGGCGGCCAGCACGGCGGCGGCGTCGCCGAACACGGTGGCGATGGTCGGGTAGAAGCCGACGACGACGGTGAGCACCAGGGTGATGCCCAGGGCCAGGCGGAGAGACCCTGACGGCGGAGTCTGCTCGGGGATGGCGAAGCCTTCGGCGGGCGGATCGAGCCACACCGCCTTGACCACCCGGGCGTAGTAGTAGAGCGAGATGGCGGCGTTGATGGCGGCAATGACCGCCAGCGCCACCGTCGCCGCCCCCCCGGCGATGATCACGGAGCGGAACATGGCGAACTTGGCGAACCACCCCGCCAGTGGTGGGATGCCCGCCAGGGAGAAGAAGAAGACCCCCGCCAGCACACCGAGCCGCGGGTTGTAGCGACCCAGTCCAGCCCATCCGTCCACATCGCCCGACCCGGTCGCCTTGGCCCCGGCAATCACCACGGCGAAAGCGCCCAGGTTCATGAGGGCGAAGATCACCATGTATATGACCGTGGCGGCGAAGCCCTCGGCCAGGTCGGCGCCCGCCACGGCGGCGGCGGCGAAGGGCACGAGCATGAAGCCCGCCTGGGCGATCGACGAGTAGGCGAGCAGGCGGACGATGTTGGTCTGACGCAGTGCCGACAGGTTGCCCACGGTCATCGAGAGTGCCGCCAACGCCCACAATGCCGGCGCCCAGATCTCCGACAGGCCCGGCAGGGCGAGATACAGGACCGAGAGCATGGCGATGAACCCGGCGATCTTCGAGTTCACAGACAGATAGGCGGTCACCGGCGTCGGCGCCCCCTCATAGGTGTCGGGAGCCCAGAAGTGGAACGGCACCGCCGACACCTTGAACCCGAAGCCGACGAGCAGGAAGATCACGGCGATGATCATCACCGGCTCCCCCGCCATGTCGACGGTGGCGGCGGCGATGGCGTCGAAACCGACCTCGCCCGTCAGCCCGAAGATCAGCGACATGCCATACAGCATCATCGCCGTCGACAGCACGCCGAGGATGAAGTACTTGAGGGAAGCCTCGTTGGAGCGGATGTCACCCTTGCGCCAACCGGCCAGGAGGAACAGCGGCGCCGTCGTCAGCTCCAACCCGATGAACAGCACGATCAGGTCGCGGGCCGACGCCATGACCATCGAACCCAGCAGCGATGACAGCAGCAGCAGGTAGTACTCGCCCTGGTAATAGCGGTCCGATTCGATGTAGCCCACCGACATCAGGAACACGAGGTAGGCGCCGACCACCAGCAGGCCCTTGAGGGTGAGGGCGAAGGTGTCCACCACGAACGAGCCCTCGAACATGGCCCGGGTGGTCCCATCCACCGCCAGCAGGATCAGGGGCACTGCCGCCAGCGCCGTCCCCGCCACCGCCAGTGTCGCCACCCAGAACTTGAG
>DATFFO010000091.1:0-2490 GCA_035250025.1 Acidimicrobiia bacterium | reverse complement strand
AGCCATAGGAGAGGTCTGCCACGGATCCGCCCTGCCCTTCGGGCATCCCCCTACCTCCCACCTCCGCTGCGCTCCGGTGGCAGGGACCTTCCCCCACTTCGTGGGGGACAAACGTGGGGGACAACCTACGAAGGGGTTCGCTCCCCGATGACCAGGCCCATTTCCACCGCGGCCCGCAGGTAGACCTCGGAATGGCTCCAAGCAGGCGTCGCCGTCGCCGGCTCGACTTCGAGGGCCACGACGGCCGCCGCCGCCAGGGCGATGCCGGCCAGGAAGGAGTGGTCGTCGAGCACGACGCGGTGCCGTTCGGCGCCGAGCACCATGACCGCCGCCAGCGGTCCGTCTCCCCGGGCGACCCTGACCTCGTGACCGTCGAAACGCTCGGCCACCGATGCTCGCGAATCGATCGGTGAGGGGAAGACCACCGGGAGATCGCCGCCGGGCTCGCCTGGTACCGCGACTGCCAGGGTCTCGATGCCTTCGACCCCGACCGCCAGCGCCAGGGCCAGACCCACCGGGGAACCGAGCGACACCCCAGCGTGGGCATCCACCGCCCCGGTCACGGCCACCGGCACCCCGTGCTTCCGGCCGGCGCCGACGGCCCGCTCCGAGCCCATGACCAGGTCCCAGCCCTCGACGGTGTCGGTCGTCGGAAAGTGGTTCGATTTGGCCGGCGCCAGGACCGCCACCCCGTCGATCCCGGAATGGACGGCAAGACTCTGGGCGGCCCGCATCGTTACCTCGCCTTCGACCGCGACGAGGACTCGTGTCACGCCGGGTCGACCGGCTTCCACCCACCGGGGTCGACCGGCTGGTCGTCGGTGAGGCGGCCCCGGATCAGGGAGATCACGGCGGCGGCGATGGCACCGGCGACGAGGAGCGGCTTGAGGCGGTTCATCCGGCCAGTGTAGGTGGGGGCGGATGAACCTTCTCCAGGGCCCGATATCTCGGCCATAGATCCGTGGCAGACTCGAAGGATGCGCTATGCAGCTCTTCTTCGCGGCGTCAACCTGGGCAGACGGAGGGTGGGGATGGCAGATCTCCGCCGCGTCCTCGAGGGGGAGGGGATGGAGAGCGTGGCTACGTATCTCCAGAGCGGCAACGCCGTCTTCGAGACCGGTCGCCAAGGCCGAGACAAGGTCAAGCAGCGGATCGAGTCGGTGATAGCGACCGAGTTCGGTTTCGACGTCCCGGTAGTGCTCGTCACCGGGGATGATCTCGCCGCCGTCATCGACGCCTGTCCCTATCGGAAGGAAGCCGACGCCGACCCGACCAAGGTCCATGTCACCTTCGTCGAGCCCATGCCGCCCGCCGCCCAGATCGCCGATCTCGACCTGGAGGCGGTGGCGCCGGAGCACTTCACGGTCGACTCGGGCGTGATCTACATGCACCTTCCCAACGGCATGGGTCGAGCCGCCCTCCCCGATCTCCTCGCCAAGAAGTTGGCCAAGGTCACCGCCACCACCCGCAACTGGCGCACCGTGCTGGCCCTGTCCAAAATGCTTTAGCGGTCTCTACCGGCAGCGACCGGCAGGCGTCGATAGAGTGGCGACCCCCACATCCACACAAGGAGGCTGGAAAGTGGTGAGCGAGAACCAACCGGCGGACGTGCCGGCAACCAGGGGCGCCTCGGCCGAGACGGGACTGCTGATGATCGGGGCCGCCGTCATCGTGGCGGGATGGCTGCTCTTCGGCGTCATCATGGGGGAATTCCCATACTCGGTGATCTACACGGCCATCGCCGCCCTGACCCTGATGTCGATTCTCGGCGTCGGTGGTATTCGACTCGGGAATCGGACTCTCAGGCTGTTCGGCTACTTCATCGGAGTCGTTGGTCTCCTGCTGCTGATCGAGGACCTCCGTTTCGGCTTCCCCGACGGTGTCGTCGACAACATCGCCAACATCGTCTTCTACATCGCCTGCGTGATGATGTTTGTGGGCGCTCGGGGGCTGACCGACTAGAACCCTTCCTCTGTCTGGGTCGTCCTACCAGCGGCGGCGTGCTGGTGCCGAAAGCCAGGCCCAGCCGCAATATCGATCACTCCTTGACCAAAGCGATGGCTTGCTCATGGTCTCCGGCCGCGGCGACGAGCCTCAGTCGGCGGCGATCTCGTCCAGGTCGATCGGCTCGACGAGACCCATGACGACGAGGGGGGAGATGCAGCCCACCGGGCACTCCTCTCTCGCTCCGATGAGAAGCCCGTGGGGACAGCGGAGGCGCTGGCCTGCATGACGTGACGACCAGCCCTCGAAGCCGTAGGCATCCAGGATGGTCTGGAGGGGGTCGAGTCGGGTTGTGGCCATCGGCATGCAGGGTACCGCGGCAGGTGGCGCAACTCGTGGACCGTTGGTTCGAAGGTCGACGACTGCGGCGTCCGTCGAGCTTCACGGCGGCAGCGGCCGCCTTGCGTTCCAGAAGGCCGCGCTCGGCCTGGTTGGTGCACATCTCGGCGGCCCGGAGGAACTCGCCGCGGGCATCAGCTGGGCGGC
>DATFFO010000090.1:0-3948 GCA_035250025.1 Acidimicrobiia bacterium | reverse complement strand
GTTTGCCCATCTCGGATGGCAGTTGACGGGTATGAGACAATGGTCGGCTATGCGTGGGCGCGACCAGACGATGCTCGATGAGATGCTCCGGCCCGAGGACCGGGCAATCGAGGCCGTCGTCGCCCGCTATCAGCGGGTCGCGCCCGCCATCACCCGCTTTGCCCGCACTCTCTCCGGCAACGACGACCTGCGGGTGCGGTTGGGATCGGATCCGGCGGCCTCGGTCGAGGAGGTCGTTTGCGACCCCCGCATCTTTCAGGCGGCCTACAACCGGAACGCCCCCGTCACCCCAGACGAGGTAGCCCTGGCGTCTGCCCTCCACGAGGTCGTCCACCTGGTGGCGACCAACCTCGACGAGCGCCGGCCCGTGCCCGAGAGCTGGTTGAAACTCGCCGGCAAGCCGCCCCAGGACACCGACGAGGAAGTGGACCTCCTGACAGCCCTCGACCGGGCGGGAGGGGCCATATCCGAGGTCATTTTCTTCACCCTCGAAGACGCCCGGCAAGAGTTGAGCGGCCTGGTCTCCTATCCCGGCGCCCGCTCGGTCCTCTCCGACCTCTACCGGGCCGCCTTCGGCGGGGCCGTCGGCCGCTCCGGGGCCCTCGCCCAGTTCGTCCTCGGGTGCTTCCTCATCACGGGCGATTATCTCGAGCGAGAGGTGATCGAGAAGCGTGTCGAGGGAAGGGCGGCCATCGCCCTCGATGCCGCCAGCGATCTCCTCTCCGAGGTTGCGGGCGCCGAGGACGCCTGGGAAGTCGGAGGCATCGCCCTCAAGCTCGAGGCGATCGCCCGCGCCCACGGCCTCATCACGGAGGTGGGCACCACCGCCACGCCCACCCAGCGACAGGCGTCTGAAAATGCCGATGCCCGGGCCGCCTCGACCGGTGTCGACGACGTGCGTCTCATCAGCCCGATCGTCCACGATGCCGACTCGTACCAGGAGACCCGGCGGGCGGCTCAAGCCCGGGCGGGTCAGTCGGACCGCAAGGGCGCATCGGAGATGGCCGACGACGAGTCCACCGACCAGCTCCTCCGCGTGAGCCAGGCTCCCCGAATCTTCCTACCCAACGGTCAGTCGAGCCCGTTGATCGTGGCGCCGGTGCCGTCCAGCTTCGCAACGTTCGGTGCCGAAGGAAGGCGGGCCCTGGCCGAGGCGGCCGGTCGGTGGGGCGTCAGCCAACGCCACGTGTCCGGCGAGCTCTTCCCGCTCTTCGCCGCCAACCAACGGCGGGGGCTGAGGTCGGGATACGACCAGGGAGATGTTTCCCCCCATGCTGCCTTGTTCATCGGCGCCGGGCTGTACCAGCGGCTCTACGAGCGCCGGTCGGCCCGTACCCGGAGGACGTACGCCGTCAGTCTCCTCGTCGACGCCTCGGCGTCGATGCTCATGACGCGCCCGGCCGGCGGAAGGCAGACGGGGACGCCCACGTCCAAGCCGTGGGGCATGGCGGCTGCTCTGCTGGGGGCGTGGACACTGGCCCACCTGGCCGATGAGCTCCAGATCGACTTCGAGGTAGCCCTCTTCAACCGCGGTTTCGCCGCCCGGGTCGATGACACCGAGTGGAGCTACTCCCGCGGACGCTCGTCCGCCACGGCCGGCCTGCGCCGTACCCAGGGCGCCGCCGCCGACCGATTGACGGCTACCACCAACCACTACCTCGTGAAGCCATTCGACCGGCGCTGGCGCGAATCCGAGAGCGTCCTGGCCGGGCTGTTCTGGACGGCGGCCGAGCCCCGCCAGGCCTCCGCGGCCGCCCGGCGCGATCCGCAGGCGGCCGCGCCGGTGTCGATGTTCGAGAAGGCGGCCAACGTCGACGAGTACAACGTGATCCACGCGGCCGAGCGCATGGCCCGCCTCGGCGCCCAGGTCCGGGTGCTCGTGGTCCTCGCCGACGGCATGACCCGGGGATCGGTCGAGAGCCTGAGGGCGGCCGTGACCGGCGTGGAGGCGTCGGGCACCACCGTGCTCGGGATCGGCATCGGGGACGACACCGTCGAGAACGCCTACCACCGCTCGGAGGTGGTCGAGCATCCCCACCAGCTGGCGGCCGCGATGGTGGACGGTACCCGGGCAGCTCTGCGTCGCAGCCTTGCCCTGCAGGGAATGGACACCTGGTGGGCCCGATCCTCAAGGACCTCGAGAAAGGAAGCCTCCTGATGGCAGACACTGTTGAATTCACCGATCCGTCCGGGTCGGGACCACCCATAGAACTATCTCGATTTCCCGCCCCCGACGACAGCCAACGCCTCGGCAAGATCCCCGATCCGGACCCCCACTACGTCGACCTGGGCATGCTCTATCGGTTCGCCCAGGTGGAGCAGGTGCGCCGCACCCACACGGACGGTTTCGTCCCCCTCCACCTGGCAGTTCGCGGCCACATGGGCACCGGCAAGGACCACGACATCGAGCAGTTCGCCGCCCTCCTCGGCCTGCCGTACTACCGCATCCCCCTGACCGGCGAGGTTCGGGACGTCACCTTGATCGGGTCGACCCAGCTCCAGGGCGATGGCAAGGGCGGGACCGAGTCGCGGTGGGAGGACGGAGAGATCACCCGGGCCCTGCGCGGCCCCGCCCTGGTCAACCTCTCGGAACTCAACGCGGCGGGGGCCGAGACGCTGTTCGCCCTCCACGGCCTCCTCGACCGCTACGCCGCCCTCGACCTTCCGACAGGCGAGACCGTCCGGCTTCGCGACGACGTCCGCATCTTCGGCACGATGAACCCCACCGACCTGCGCGACTATGCCGGTACGCAGACGCTCAACAAGGCGTTCGCCGACCGCTGGGTGATCTGGGAGAAGGGATTCCCGACCGAGGATCAGGTGAGAGCCATGCTCGAGTTGCGCTATCCGGTCTTGCACGATGAGTACGTGGAGGCGATGGCCCGCCTGGCATTGGAGGTGAATGCCTCGTTCGAAGCGGTCGACGCCGGGGTCAGGGTCGAGACACCGTTGTCGCTGCGTTCACTCCTCGACCGCCTTCCGACGGGGCTGCGGGTTCACGCCGAGGCCGACGACCCGCTCCGAGCGGCATGGGACGAGTTCGTCCTCCCCCACGTCGACCGTCACGACCGGGACCACTACGAGACGGTGTGGAACGCCGTCGTCCGCAAGGGCCCCACGCGGCGGCCGTTCTCGTGATCAGCCCCGCCGGGTGCGGATTGCCCGACGCCGAGTAGCGTGAAGGCATGCGGTCATATGACTTGGGCGACCCCGATCTGGACGCCCGCATCGAGCAACTCGTGGCCGACGCCTCGTCCAATCCCCACGACGATCTCGTGGTCGAGATCGTCACCACCGCCCTCAAGTTGCATCGCGACGCTCCGACCCGGGGCGACCTGAAACTGGTGAACACGGCGCTGAAGGAGATGCGGTACTCGATGCTGGTCTTCTCGCGTCACGACGAGCCCAAGGTGACGATCTACGGATCGGCCCGGATCACAGAAGACGACCCCAACTACAAGCTCGCCGAAGAGTTCGCCTCGGTGATGGCCAAGCGCGAGTGGGGCGTCATCACGGGAGCCGGCCCCGGGATCATGGAGGCGGGGAGCAAGGGCGCCGGGATCGAGAACTCATACGGCGTCAACATCAGGCTGCCATTCGAGGCCAACGCCAATCAATACCTGTTGCCCGAGCGGACTGTGAACTTCAAGTACTTCTTCACGCGGAAGCTGGCGTTCGTGAAGGAGTCACATGCATTCGCCATCTTCCCGGGGGGTTTCGGCACACTCGACGAGGCCTACGAGTTGCTCACGCTCGTCCAGACCGGCAAGTCCGACATGCACCCCATCGTCCTGTTGGAGGCCGAAGGGAGCGGCTACTGGACCCGCCTGCTACCGGCCATGGAGCAAACCCTGGCCGAGAAGGGCTACATCGCGCCGGCCGACCTCGAGCTCTTCAGCCTGCACCACGACGCCGAGGCGGCCGCCGACGAACTGTCCAACTTCTACG
>DATFFO010000089.1:0-5499 GCA_035250025.1 Acidimicrobiia bacterium | reverse complement strand
GCAGGTTCCATCCTGAGCCGGTCACGGTTGCGCCCGAACAGGTCGGTGAGGACCTCCATCACCGCGGAGTTGAACTCGGCCACGAAGGGCGGGGGATCATGGCGGTGCTGGAGCTCGGTGGCGGGAAGGGTATGAAGCACGCCGAGCAGGGTGATCACCTCGTCGAAACGCTCGAGCAGGATGCGGGCCGCCTCGGCCATCTGAGTCTCGAGGGGTGCGTCCCGATGGATCTCCGAGAAGCCGCGGTACACGGGCTCGGGGTCCATCGCCTTCTCGATGGCGTGATGGATGAGTTCGCGCTTGTCGGCGAAAACGCCGAAGAGAGTGCCCTCGGCCACTCCGGCCGCCTCGGCCAGCTGCCGGGTCGTGACGTTCGCTCCCTGATCGACCAGCAGCGGTGTCACGGCGCGCACGATCACCAGGCGACGCTGGTCGGGAGGTAGCGGCTCGGCGCGGTGGCGACTGGTCACGGCCTGCAGGTTAACTGAGTGAGCGCTCACTCACAACTCGCTTAACTCCGCCCGGAAGCCTCCCCTGGCCGGTTTCGGCGGAAGCGGCATGGGTATCGGAGCGAGATGGCTACCAAATACGGACTGACCCTGTCGAGCGAGGAGCATCCGCCCTCGCGTCTCATCGATCTGGCGGCGAATGCCGAGGAACATGGATTCGACTTCGTCTCCATCTCAGACCACTTCCATCCCTGGATCACAGAGCAGGGCCACTCGCCGTTCGTGTGGTCGGTACTGGGTGGGATCTCGCAGGTGACGGAGACCATCGAAATCTGCGTGGGTGTCACCTGTCCCACGATCCGCATTCATCCCGCCATCCTCGCCCAGGCCACCGCCACCACGGCCAATCTCCTCCCCGACCGGTTCTCGTGGGGAGTGGGGAGCGGGGAAGCTCTCAACGAGCAGATCCTGGGAGATGCCTGGCCACCAGCCGACATTCGGCTGGAGATGCTCGAGGAAGCGGTCGAGATCGTTCGGGAACTGTGGAAGGGCGACAGCACGACTTTCCGGGGCGACTACTACCTGGTGGAGGACGCCACGATCTTCGACCCCCCTCCTGGTGAGGTGCCGATCATCGTGTCTGCCTTCGGACCCAAGGCAATCGAGGTTGCGGCCAGGTGCGGCGATGGCTTGTGGACCACCGGCACCGAGGGCAAGAACGTCGAGGACTTCAAGGAGAGCGGTGGTTCCGGGCCGGTGTACTCCCAGCTCACCCTGTGCTGGGCGGAATCGAAGGAGGAGGCCGTCGAGACTGCTCACCGGATCTGGCCCAACACCGGGGTACCCGGACAGTTGTCCCAGGACCTGCGGACGCCCGCCCACTTCGAGCAGGCCGCCCAACTGGTGACACCGGAGATGATCGACAAGTCGATGGCGTGCGGTCCTGATCCCGAGCCGATCCTCAAGTCTGCCGGCGAGGCGCGGGCGGCCGGCATCGATCACATCTACTTCCACCAGATCGGCGACGACCAGGAGGGCTTCCTCACCTTCTGGGATGAGGAACTCTCCCCCGCCCTCGAGCGCTGAGTCCTTCTGTGAACGGATACGCCCCGCCATACTCCCGGACATGCCATCGCGCCTGGGCGCCGTCCCCATCGACGACCTCCTGGCCCGGCTCGAGATCCTGGATCGAGAAAGGGGACGCCTCCACCTGGAGATGCTGGCGGCCGCATTGGCCGCAGTCGACCCTGAAGCGGCGGTGGCCCGGGTCCTGACGGCGGATCCCGGCGACGCCCCGGTGCTGCTCGTCGGTCTCGGCAAAGCCGCTCCGGCCATGGCCCGCGGGGCGGTCTCCGTCCTGGGCAGCAGCGTCGTTGGCGGCATCGTCGTGTCCAACCATCGAGCCGACGTTCCGCCCGGACTCGACCTGGTCCTGGCCGGGCATCCGACACCGGATGGAACGAGCCTCGAGGCCGGGCGGCGCCTGCTCAACACGGTCAGCACGACGCCACGCGGAGCCCGGATCATCTTCCTGGTCTCCGGCGGCGGATCAGCCCTGGCGGAGGTGCCGGCGGCAGGCCTGACCATGGAGGACATCGCCGCCACGGTCGATGTGCTCCTGTCGTCGGGCGCTCCCATCGACGAGGTCAACACCGTCCGCACCCATATGTCGGGCCTCAAAGGCGGTCGCCTCGCCGCCGCATCGCAGGCGCCGGCCACGACGATCCTCATCTCTGACGTCCCGGCGGCGGCGGCCCACCTGATCGCCTCGGGGCCCACCCTGCCCTGTCGGACTGAACCGGCAGACGCCATCGCCATCCTCGAGAAGCGAGGGCTCATCGGTCGCCTGCCGAAGGTCGTGATCGACACCCTGGCGGCCGCTGCGCCGCCTCCGGAAGTGGCGGCGAACTACGTGATCGCCGCCGACGGGAGCCGGGCCGCGACCGCAGCTGCCGACGCCGCCTGCGCTCGAGGGATCGAGGCGGCGGTGGTCGGGACGCCGCTGGCGGGACCTGCCGCCGCAACCGCGATGCGATCGGTCGAAGCCGCATCCGAGGGCCGGATCGTGGTCCTGGCCGGAGAGACCACCGTGGAGGTGCGCGGCGGAGGCAAGGGGGGCCGGAATCAGGAGGCGGCCCTGGCGGCCGCCACAGCGATACGGGGCGGATCCACGATGTTCACGACTCTCGGGAGCGACGGCATCGACGGGCCGACCGACGCCGCCGGAGCGATGGTCGACGGCGCCACCGCCGCCCGCATTCGGGCCCGCGGTATCGAGCCCGACGATGCGCTCGCCGCCAACGACTCCCATCCCGCCCTGGGTGCGGCCGGTGCGTTGATCCGGTGCGGGCCGACCGGCACGAACGTGGCCGACATCTGGCTGGTGGATCGGCGCTGACAATCGATCAGTCGGGCACCCTCCCCAGGTTGGCCAGCTCCTGGCGCATGATCGCCGAGAGTGTGGCGAGGTCGGCCCTCCCCATGTGGCGGCGACCGTTGATGAAGAAGGTCGGGGTACCGGCCGCCCCGCTGTCGTCGGCGCTCGCCAGATCGCGTGTCACTCTCAGCGCATATCGCCGCTCCCGGAGGTCCGAGTAGAAGCGCTCGACGTCCAAGCCGAGCGACGCGGCCAGTGTCCCCAATCCTGCGTACGTCAGATCGGCGTCCGGCTGGAACAAGGCATCGTGCATCTCCCAGAACTTGCCCTGAGCGGATGCGGCCTCGGCCGCCTCCGCCGCCGCCTCGGCGTGTTCGTGCACGTCGGAGAGCGGGAGATGCCGGAACACGAACGTGAGATCGTCGCCAAACGTCGCCACGAGCTCGCGAACCATCGGTTCCGCCTGCCCGCAGTAGGGGCATTCGAAGTCACCGTATTCGACGAGTTCGACAGGGGCATCGACGGGACCCCGGATGTGATCGACCTCTGGGTCGACGATCTCGGACAGGTCCCGGATAGGAGGGGCGAGCTGGGTCGCCCCGGGTCGTGACGACACCCTGCCGACGAAGCGGAACACGACCCAGGCCAGCAACGAGGCGATCAACGATGCGGCCAGGATCCCCAGCTTGGCTTCCTCCAGCTCGGGACCCTCGAATGAGATACCGGCTATCAGGAGAGAGACCGTGAACCCGATCCCGGCGACCGTGGCCACCCCGACCAGTGGCGGGAACGGGATCGTCATCGGCAGCCCCCCGAAGCGACGGCGGGTGACGAGCCACGTCATCCCGCTGATCCCGACCAACTTCCCGCCCACCAGACCAGCGAGGATGCCGAGCGTGATCGTCGATGTCGCCGCCCGCTCCAACATGGCCCCGTCGATTCGCACACCGGCATTGGCGAGGGCGAACAGGGGGACCACAACGAGGCTGGTCCACGGATGGAACATGTGCTGGAGACGTTCGTTGGGCGAGATCGTCAGGGCGAGTGCCCGGCTGGCGGAATGGGCATATTGCGGGGTTGGCTCCTCGCGGAACAGCCTCCACACTGCGCCGGCTCGCTCGAGATCGGTACGGAGAGGCGGGTGGGCCGTCACCATGACACCCAGGACAACCCCGGCGATGGTGGCGTGGACGCCTGAGAGCAACGTCGCCATCCACACGCCCAGGCCAACGAGGAAGTAGGGGATGCCATGGCGGACATCGAGGCGACGGAGGAGACCGATCACACCGAGCAGGGCTACCGCCACCACGAGGGCCCCCGGCGCCAGGTCGTCGGTGTAGGCGAGGGCGATCACCGTCAGGGCGAAGACATCATCGACGATCACCAGGGTGAGGAGGAAAGCCCGGGTGCGAGGCGATGACCCTCCCACCAGGAGGAGCACGCCCAGGGCGAAGGCAGTATCGGTTCCGATCACGATGCCCCACCCCCGGGCCGACATCCCGCCGGAGTTGAGCACGAGGTATATGAGGGCCGGTACGACCATCCCCCCAAAAGCGGCGAGCACCGGGGTGGCAATCCGGCGGCGCTCCCTGAGCTCGCCCATGTCGAACTCGCGGCGAATCTCCAGACCCACGACGAAGAAGAAGAGGGCCATCAGGCCGTCGTCGATCCAGTGCCGCAGGTCCTGGGCGAGCTCGGCCCCTCCGATCCGCACCGAGAGTTCGGTCGACCACAGCCCATCGTAGATTTCCGACCACGGGGAATTCGCCCACAGGAGAGCGAGCATTGTGGCTGCCAGGAGAACGACGGCGCTGGCGTTCTCGGTGGCGACGTACTCCCGCATTGCGGTCGCTCGGCTGCGGCGGGGCGTGGTCACGAAGCGGGAATCTAACCGGCCCGTGGAGCCGCCTCCGATCAAACCCGGGGATGCGGCTTGACAGCGGGTCGATCCAGGCGTATGTTATCAATGCGTTTGTTGATAAAGGAAGGAGTTGACTACATGATCGTAGATCCGTCCTCCGAGGATCGCCTCGACCGGGCGTTCGCTGCCCTGGCCGATCCGGTTCGGCGACGGATCATCGCCCGACTCAGCCGGGGCCCGGCAACGGTCAACGAACTGGCCGAGCCCTTCGCCATCACCAAACAAGCCGTCTCCCGTCACATCCAGGTGCTCGAAGCAGCCGAGCTGGTGACACGGACCCGGGACGCCCAGCGTCGGCCGGTCCATCTCAACCCCGACAGGCTCGAGGCCCTCACTTCCTGGATCGACAGGTACCGACTCATCCACGAACAGCAATACCGGCGTCTCGACGAGGTGCTCGGACGGGCCGGCCACAAGACAAAGGAGAGAAAATGACGAACCCATTGATCGTGAACACACCCGAGGGGCTGCCCTTCATCGAGTTCGAGCGCGAGTTCGACGCTCCCGTGGAGGCAGTTTTCCGGGCCCACCGCGACCCCGACCTGGTCAAGCAGTGGCTCGGCCCCCGCGGCTACGAAATGGAGGTCGACGTCTACGACTTCACCCCGGGCGGGCGGTGGCGCTACATCCATCGCAACCCGGAAGGAGAGGAGTACGCCTTCCACGGCGTCTTCCACACCATCCGCGAGAACGAATTCGCCATCCAGACCTTCGAGTTCGAGGGCTTTCCCGACATCGTCAGCCTCGATCAC
>DATFFO010000088.1:0-7240 GCA_035250025.1 Acidimicrobiia bacterium | reverse complement strand
ATGACGACTGACACCGGGGACCCGAGAACGCGCTGGTTCGACCTCGACGAAGCCCGGCTCGATCTTGCTCAGCGAGCGCACCGCTTCGTGGAGGAGCGCGTGCGTCGATACCAGCGCCTATACCCAGACGCGGAATGGTCTGCTCCCGAGAGCCGGGTGCCGTGGGAGTTGCTCGACGATCTCGATGGCACAGGACTGCGCACCCTCGGTCTGCCCGGGGAAGCCGGCGGGTCAGGGCCGGTCGACACCCTCACCTACGTAGTCGTCGCCGAGGAGTTGGCCCGCGGTGAGTCGGCCCTCATCGACATCGTCCTGCAGGGCTGGAAGGTGGGCAGCATCGTCGCCACCCACGCCGGCGCCGAGGTACGTCGCCTCTGGCTGGGCCGATTTGCCGCCGAGCCGAGATTGCTCTTCTCCCATTGCTCGTCCGAGCCGCAGGGATCGTCCGACCGCTGGCTCAACCACGACGTCCCCGAGGCGGCAATGCGAACGACCGCTGTCCGTGACGGTTCCGGGTGGGTGATCAACGGTCGCAAGCAGTTCATCACGAACGGACCCGACTCCTCGCTGTACGTCGTCTATGCCACGACCACGCCAGGCGTGGTTCCCAGCCAGGGAACCAGCAGCTTCCTGGTCCCCCGGGACACGCCTGGGTTCACGATCGGAGAAACCTACGAGAAGACGGGTGGGCGCCTCTTCAACAACGCTGAACTCATCTTCGAGAACTGCCGGGTGACCGATGACCATTTGCTCATCCTCGACGGGGCCAGCGGGACTTCGGGCCGGACCTTCCCGGCCAGCAAGGCAATCATCGCCGCCCAGGCAGTCGGCCTGGCCCAGGCGGCCTACGAGGCTGCCGCCGACTTCGCCATCAGCCGGGTTCAAGGTGGCCGACCGATAATCCAGCACCAGGCGGTGGCCCTGCGCTTGGCGGAGATGGCGACACGGATCGAGGCGGCCCGCGCTTTGGTCCGTCAGGCAGCCGTTGCCATCGATCGCAAGGCGTCGCACCGCCGGCCGCTGGCCTACATGGCCAAGGTGGCGGCCGGGGAGACTGCCTTCGAGGTCGCGCGCCAGGCGGTGGAGCTGCATGGAGGGCTGGGGGTGATGCGTCACGCCGGCGTCGAGCGCCTCCTGCGTGACGCCACCTTGTTCTTCCACCTCGACGGCACCAACGACATCCATCGCTTCCGAATCATCAAGGACCTGTTCCCGGAGTCCGCCGGCGCCTACGCCGAACGCCGCGACGACGTCGGGTGAGAGAGATGGCCTAGCGCAAGACGAGCGTGCAACGCACGGGACGTGATCCAGCGCGTTGCACGCCAGTCGAGAATCGGACGCACCGGGGGGTCACATCACCCAGCCACCCTCGCCGTATACGTCGACCTTGGTGGCGCCGGCAGCCCGCATGGCGTCGGCGGCGGCCGTGTCCGCACCGTCCATGACGTTGACCGACACCAGGGAACCGCCGGACGTGACGCCCTCGCGGTAGGTCATCGACGTCTCGTCGTCGGCGTAGTCGTCGTCGCCTTCGGCCGCTCCGAAGATGGCACCTGCCGCCCCGCCGACCACGGCACCACCGGCGGCGCCGGCCGCAGTGGCGCCCAGAGTGGTTGCCAGGGTGCCGGCAGCCAGGAAGGGCCCGATGCCGGGCACGAGCAGCATGCCGGCAGAGGCCAGCAGCCCGGCTCCGGCGCCGACCGCCGCCCCGCCGATGGCGCCACCGCCGGCGCCCTTGGCCGCTTCCTCACCGACCGTGCCGGTGTCGTCGACATCTGCGTACGGATCGTTGGTGGCATCGAAGTCGTCCTCGTCCACCGAACGATCCACGTAGCCGACGTTGGTCTCGTCGTAGCCGAGAGCGTAAAGGTCAGCCACCGCCCTCTCTGCATCCATACGGTTGTCGAACAGTCCCACTACTTCCGTCATCCCTCTCCTCCTTGGTTGGGGCCTCGGGCATACCCGCCGAGGGGACGCGGAAACCGCCTGTTTCAGAAGGGTGGTGGAGTGGTTGTGAAATGCTGCTGATGATGACATAATGCTTGCATGCCTTCCGTCACGATCCGGCATGTGCCCGACGAGACGCGAGACGAGCTGGCGTCCCGGGCGGCCCGGGCGGGTCAATCGCTTCAGGAACACCTGCTGGCAGCGTTGATAGAGCTGGCCGAGCGACCCGACGTCGGGACATTGCTCGCCCGCGCCCGGGAGCGGAAGCATGACCTGGGCACGCAACTCGCGGCCGCCGATATCCTTTCCCATCGCGACCATGATCGCCGGTGACGTTGGTCGTCGATGCCACCGTGGTGGTGGCGGCCCTGGTCGACTCGGGACCCGATGGGCAGTGGGCCGAATCGATCCTCGTCTTCGATGTCCTGGCGGCGCCCCATTTGATGCCGGTCGAAGCGGCCAACATCATCCGCCGGGCGGCGCTGGTGGGGGACGTGTCTCCCGACCACGCAACCCTGGTCCACTCCGACTTGGTTCGCCTGCGTGTCGATCTGTTCCCCTATGAACCAGTGGCAGCCAGGGCGTGGGAATTGCGCGACAACCTGACCATTTACGACGCCGGGTACGTCGCCCTAGCTGAAGCCTTGGGCGCTCCTCTGGCGACTCTCGACCGTCGCCTGAGCCGCGCCACCGGCCCGAGATGCCCGTTCCTCCTTCCGAACTAGACGCCCAATCAGGTCTCTGCCCCCAGGACAACTCCGAACGTGCTGCCGCGCCGGCGTCACCAAGGGCTGCAATCCGCCGGCCAACGACCGCTTCTGCCCCGACGATCTCGTCACCAGGGGCCAGATGGCCGCCTTCCTGGCCCGGGCCCTTCTCGACTGAGGCTGGCAGTCAGGCCGGGTCGGCTTGCACGCCGATCTCGGTGGCTTTGATCGACACCCAGATTTCGTCGCCGACGGCGAGACCGAGGGCCTCGGTCGCCTCGGCGGTGATCTCGATCGCCAATATCAATGGCGGCCCGGTGCGGATACGGACCCGCTCGCCGAGATGCTCGATCAGGTCGATGGTGGTGGCCCATGTGTTGCGGGGGCTCCCCTCCGGGAGTTGGCGATGGACCGACACGGCGTTGGGCCGGATGGTGGCCAGTACCGGCCCTTCCACATCGTCGGCGATGTGGAGCTCGTGGCCGGCGACCATCACCCGACCCTCGCCGGCGATGCCCTCCAACAGGTTGGAACCGGCCAGGTCGGCGGCATAGGCGGTGCGGGGCCGGAGGCGGATGTCCTCGGCGGTGCCGGACTGGGTGACGGCGCCTCCCTCGACGACGTGGATCTCGGAGGCGAGGAGGAAAGCCTCGGCGGGGTCGTGGGTGATGAGGAGCCGAGGACCGGGAAAGGCGGCGAGATGCTCGGCGAGGCTGCGCCGCAGTCGGCCGCGGGTGGTGACGTCGAGGGCCGAGAGCGGTTCGTCGAGGAGCAGCAGCTCGGGATCCGAGACCAGAGCCCGGGCGAGGGCGACCCGCTGGGCCTGGCCACCGGACAGATCATCGGGTCGGCGGCCCTCGAGACCGGCAAGACCCATCCGGCCCAGCCAGTCGGCGGCACGCTCTTGGGCTGGCAGGCGAGCGACACCGCGGCTGCGCAGGCCAAAGGCGACGTTCTCGATCACCGTCAGATGCGGGAACAGGAGGTAGTCCTGGAACACCACGCCCACCCGCCGCTGCTCGGGGGGGACGAATACCCCCGCCGCCGGGTCGTCGAGGGTGACGCCACCGAGGCTTATCCGACCCTGCTGCACCGCGTGGAGTCCGGCGATGGTGGCCAACGCAGTTGTCTTGCCGGCACCATTGGGCCCGAGCAACGCCACCGTCCGCCCCAGCGGGATCGACAATCCCAATGCCAGGCGGAACTCTCCCCGCCGTACCTCGAACCGGGCGTCGAGCCCGGCGCCTAGAGCGCCTTCCACCAGCGTTCCCGCAAGACGATCAGGACAACCAGGGACACCGCCACCATCACCAGGCTCAGCGCGACGGCGGCGTCGCGGTCGCTCTCCAGCGCCACGAACACCGCCAGCGGCAGCGTCTGCGTCCGCCCCGGCAGATTGCCGGCGAACGTGATGGTCGCCCCGAACTCGCCCAGAGCCCGGGCCCAACAAAGCACCAGACCGGCTACGACCGAGGGGCCGATCATGGGCACGGTCACCCGTCGCAGCACCGTCCAGCGGCCCGCTCCCAGCGTGGCGGCGGCACCCTCGTAGCGACTGTCGAGGTTACGGAGGGCGCCCTCGACGGTTATGACGAGGAACGGCATCGCCACGAACACGTTGGCCACGATCACCCCCCAGGTCGAGAAGGGGAGGACCAGCCCCGTCGCCTGGCTGATCGCCTCTCCCACCAGGCCACGACGACCGAGGGCAAAGAGCAGCGCGGCGCCGCCGACGACGGGCGGGAGGACGAGGGGCAGCGTCACCAGGCCCCGGACCAGTGCCCGGCCGGGAAACTCAACCCGCGCCATCAGCCACGCCAGAGGGATTCCAAGGACGGCGGCGACGGCGGTAGCCGCCACCGATGTCACCAGAGACAAGCTAAGTGCGTCGGAGACGATCTCGCTTCCCAGGATTCGGGGCAACGCCGACCAGGGCGTGCGGGCGACCAGCGCCACCAGAGGCACGACGAACCAGGCCAGTCCGATACAGCCCAAGATGACGAGTGCGGCCGGTGGCCGGCGTGCCGGGTGCCGGCTCCCGGGCCTTGCGGTGCTCAAGGTGAGGAGAAACCGTAGCTGTCGAGGATCGCCCGGCCCTCGACCGAGAGCACGAATTCGACGAAGGCGGCAGCGGCCGCTGGGTGGGAAGCGTCCATCACCACCGCGATCGGGTACGCGGCCACGACGTTGAGACTTTGGGGGATCTCGATCCCGTCCACCGCGCCCCCCGCCGAGGCGACGTCGGTGACATAGGTGATGCCGGCGTCGAGCTCGCCGGCCGCGATCTTTGTGAGGAGTGCTCGCACATCGGGCTCGATCGTGTCGAGGGCCGGTGCCACGGTCGCCCTCTCGAGCACGGTGCGTGCGAACTCGCCGCACGGCACGGTCTCGGCGCAGAGCCCGATCAACAACTCCTCCCGGGCGAAGTCCTCGAGGCCGGTGATGCCGGCCGGGTTGTCGACGGGAACTGCGATCTGGAGCGAGTTGCGGGCGAACACCTCTGGCTGCCCGTCCACCAACCCTGCTGCGACCAATTGATCCATGTTGGAGCTGTTGGCCGAGGCGAAGACGTCGACCGGGGCGCCCTCGAGTATCTGCTCGCGCAGTGTGGAGCTGCCCCCGAAGTTGAGCACCACATCCACGTCCGGATTGCTGAACTCGAAAGCGGATTCGATTTCGCTGAAAGCATCGGTCAGCGAGGCGGCGGCCGACACGACCAGTTCGTCAGATCCGCACGCCGTCGTCCCGAACACCAGAACCAGCAGGAGGATCAGCGTTCGCCACGCCCTACCCGATCTCCCGGTCACTCGGCCAGCTCGCCCGGCCCGAACTCGTAGTGCAGTTGAATTCGATGGGTGCCGTCGGGCTCCGCCCCGATGTGGGCGTGTCCGCCGATGGCGTCGAGCTCACCGGTCCCCGAGCCGGGGACGATGACCCAGTGGCCCACCGGCTCGCCGTCGCCGTCGATCGTCCCCATGTGGAGGAGGACGAATGTGCCCACCCGGTCGTGGAGGCGGCCCACGACCCTTTCCATCGCCACGTAACCGGCGCCGCCCGACTCCGTGCGGGTCGCCAGCATCTGGGTCACACTCGAGGCTTCGAGGTCGCCGACGAACGTCTTTTCGAAGGCGGAGTGTGAGAGATCGACACCGACCACAGCGGCCACTTCGTCGGCCGTGGGCAGCTGGCGCTGGTTGGAGAGCTCGAATGTGGCGTTGGCCTCCATCGGGCGGAGGGTATCAAGCTCGCCCGCATCCCCGGATCGAGCGGCGCCGACGGGGCTAATTTCTGGAGGATGCGGCTGGCCACATGGAACGTCAACTCCCTGAAGGCCCGGCTCGAGGTCGTGGACGCCTGGCTGGAGCGAGCCGCCCCCGACGTCCTGCTCATGCAGGAGACCAAGCTGGCCGACGACCAGGTTCCTGCCCTGATGCTCGAAGCTGCCGGCTACGAGGTTGTCCACCACGGCGAGGGCCGCTGGAATGGGGTCGCCATCGCCAGCCGCACTCCCTTGTCCGAGGTCGTCACGAACTTCGGCGACGGCCCGGTCCGTGACAGCAGGTCTCCGGGCCAGGCCGAGGAGGACTTCAACCCCTTCGACGAGGCGCGCATGGTCTCGGCCGTGACCGGCGGGATCCGCTTCGTTAGCCTCTACGCCCCTAACGGCCGGGTCGTCGGGTCACCCTTCTTCGAGGGCAAGCTGGCGTGGCTGGAGCGGGTGCGTACCTGGGTGGCCGACACCTGCTCCCCGCACGATCCGGTCGTGCTCGGCGGCGACTTCAACGTCACCCCCGCCGACGAGGACGTGTGGCGGCCCGCCGCCGCCCACGGTGGGACTCACGTCTCCGCCCCCGAGCGCCAGGCCCTGGAGCGCCTCCGCGAGTGGGGGTTGGTCGACGCCTTCCGCTTGAAACGGCCCGAGCCCGGTCGATTCTCGTGGTGGGATTATCGAGCGGGGATGTTCCACCGCAACGAGGGCATGCGCATCGACCTCATGTATGTGACCGGCCCGGTGGCGGAACGCGTGGTCTGGTCGGAGATCGATCGCGAGGCGCGCAAAGGAAGAGCGACGCCCTCCGACCACGCCCCCGTGGTGGTCGATCTCGACGAGCCGGGCCGTGCCTTCGACGCCGGCTGGGAAGGCGCCCTCGAGAGGATCGCCGCCCGGACCAAGAAGAAGGTCTGAAGGACTACGCGATTTGTCGCACCCGTGGCGTACCTTTCCGCTGGGTGCCCGGGGCGCCGTCCGGGGTGGTGGGCGGAGTGGCACGCCGGGCACCCACTTTGTCCCCTTTGTCCCCCTGGAGCGCAGCGACAGGGGGAAGGGGCCCCCGCCGCCGCAGGCGGTGGGGTAGGGGGCAGTCGCTCCCAACATGAAGGCTCCTAGGAGAGGTTCGCGACGGCTTCGCCCTGCCCTTCGGGCATCCCCCTACCTCCCACCTCCGCTTCGCTCCGGTGGCAGGGACCTTCCCCCACTGCGTGGGGGACAAAGGCTTCGCCCTGCCCTTCGGGCATCCCCCTACCTCCCACCTCCGCTTCGCTCCGGGACCACCCCGACCGGATCGAAACGCCCGAAGTCGAAAGTC
>DATFFO010000087.1:0-6427 GCA_035250025.1 Acidimicrobiia bacterium | reverse complement strand
TCACCTCATGCTCCGCCCCGGCGCCGAGACCATCGCCGCGCTCGGCGGACTCCACTCCTTCATGGCCTGGGATGGGCCGATCCTGACCGACTCCGGCGGGTACCAGATCTTCTCCCTCGAGCCGCATGTCACCGAGGAGGGGGCCGACTTCCGGTCCACCTATGACGGGTCGCGGGTCACCCTCAGCCCCGAGGAGTCGGTCCGGATCCAGGAACTACTCGGGCCGGATGTGGCCATGTGCCTCGACGTCCTCGTCGGGCTCCCTGCCAGGCAACCGGAGGTCGAGGCAGCGATGGAGCGCACGTTGCGATGGGAGGAACGCGCCCTCGCCGCCCACACCAGGCCAGACCAGGCCCTGTTCGGCATCGTCCAGGGCGGAGTGGACCCCGAACTCCGCGTGCGGTCTGCCCGGGCCACGGCCGATCTCGGCTTTGCCGGCTTCGGCATCGGCGGTCTGTCTGTCGGGGAGAGCGCCGCTGAGCGGAACCTCACGCTGGAGGCGGTCATGGCCCACCTGCCTGACCCCAAGGTCCGCTACGTCATGGGGCTCGGAGATGCCGAAGGCGTTCTCGACGCCGTCGCCCGTGGCGCCGACCTGTTCGATTGCGTGTGGCCTACCCGCCTCGCCCGTCACGGCCGCGTTCTAACGCCCGACGGCGACTACAACCTGCGCCAGGCCAGATTCACCGGCGACTCCTCCCCGCTCCATGCCGAGTGCTCATGCCTGACGTGCGCCACCTACAGCCGGGCCTACCTGCGCCATCTCCTGGTGACGGGCGAACTCGCCCTGTACCGGCTGGTCACGCTCCACAACCTGACGTACACGCTGGGGCTCATGAACACCGCCCGCCAGGCGATCCTCCAGGGCGAATTCACGCCTTTCCGATCTGGCGTCATCGAGCGGAGGGGGCGAAATGGTGGGTGAGCCGCCCTGTGGCATCATGGCCAGGATCCTCTAGGACGGTGCTGAGCAACAGCGGAGGCTGAGCACCCGGGCGCGACAGAGTGCCTGGTCATCGACCTGTACCCGGCAGCCGGGGCGAATTGGTCAGCATCGCTCTAGGCTCCTACCGCTCTCGGAGAGGAAACCACTTGATTCCCGTCATATTTGCCCAAGACGCCACCGGTAGCGGCGGCGTCAGCAGCCTCATCTTCCTGGTCGTCATGGTGGCGGTCTTCTGGCTGTTCATCATCCGCCCCCAGCGCAACCGGGCGAAGAAGCAGCAGGAGCTCGCCTCGTCACTCCAGGTGGGCGACGAGATCCAGACCATCGGCGGCATCAAGGGCCGGGTGGTGAGCATCGACGGAGACGATCTCGTGGTCGACGTGGAGGAGGGCCGCTTGCGCATCACCCGGCGGGCGGTAGCGAGCCGGGTGGGCGACACCGCCGCCCCCGAGGCGCCGACCGAGTGACGGGCGATTCGGGGTCGACCGCATAGAATGGTTCAGTGGAGCCATTCGCCAGCCTGATTCGAGACATCCCCGACTTCCCCGAACCGGGAGTGGTGTTCAAGGACATCGCCCCGATCCTGTCTGACGCCGGCGCGTTCGCCGAGCTGGTCAGGGCGATGGCCGATCCTTTTCGCGATGGCGGCATCACCCAGGTGGCCGGGATCGAAGCCCGAGGCTTCACGCTCGCCGCTCCCATCGCCCTGGAGCTGGATGCCGGGTTCATCCCCATTCGCAAACCGGGCAAGCTCCCGTTCCAGACGCTGGGCGCCGACTACACCCTCGAGTACGGCACCGACCGGCTCGAAGTCCATATCGACGCCGCCGGTCCCGGCGACCGGGTCCTCCTGGTCGACGACGTCATCGCCACGGGGGGAACAGCGGCGGCTGCGCTGAGGTTGATAGATCAGCTCGGCGCCGAAGCCGCCGGGTTCACGGTTTTCATCGAACTCGCCTTCCTGGCAGGAAAGGCGGCCCTCCCGGAGCTCCCGTACCATGCCCTCCTCGTATACGACTGACGTCGACCCGGCTCCAGCCACCTTCGACGACGTGGTCGAGGCCTTTCGGGCCCATCATCCCGACGAGGACACCGGGGTCATCCAACGGGCCCACGAGGTCGCCCGCACCGCCCACGACGGCCAGGTGCGCAAGACCGGCCACCCCTACATCACCCATCCGGTAGCCATCGCCTGGCATCTGGCCAACTACGGGCTCGACAGCCCGACACTGGCGGCCGCCCTCCTCCATGACACCGTCGAGGACACCGACGTCACCCTGGAACAGATAACCGCCGAATTCGGGCCCGAGGTGGCCGCCCTGATAGATGGGGTCACCAAGTTGGACCGCATCGAGTACGCCTCCCGGGAAGAGGCCGAGGCGGCCACGATCCGCAAGATGGTGGTGGCAATGGCTCAGGACGTACGCGTTCTCCTGATCAAGCTCGTCGACCGCCTCCACAACATCCGCACGGTCTCGGCGCTGCGCGAGGAGAAGCAGCGCCGGGTCGCTCGCGAAACCCTCGATATCTACGCCCCGCTCGCCCATCGTCTCGGCGTGCAAGAGATCAAGCACGAGCTGGAAGACCGCTGCTTCGCCATCTTGCACCCCGGTCCCTTCGCCGAGATCGAAGCCAAGCTCAACGAACGAGGAGTCGAACGGAGCGTCTTCATCGAGAAGATGATCGCCGAGGTGGAGGGGCTGCTGGCCGAGTCCGGCATCGAGGCGGAGGTGACCGGTCGCCCCAAGCACCACTACTCGATCTACAGGAAGATGGTCGAGCAGAACCGTCCGTTCGAGGACATCCACGACCTGATCGGCATTCGGGTCATCGTCGGCACGACCCGTGACGTCTATGCCGCCCTGGGGCTGATCCACAGCCACTGGGTTCCTCTCTCGGGGCGGTTCAAGGACTACGTGGCGATGCCCAAGTTCAACCTGTACCAGAGCCTCCATACGACCGTCGTCGGACCCGATGGCAAACCGCTCGAGGTCCAGCTGCGCACCGAGGAGATGCACCGTCGGGCCGAGTCCGGGATTGCCGCCCATTGGCGATACAAAGAGGGGGCGGCGTCCACCAATCAGCCGTGGATCGATGTCAGCTCCGTCGCCGATGGGGAGGAGGACCTCTCTGAATTCCTGACCAACCTCAAGCTCGATCTCTACCAGGACGAGGTGTTCGTCCTCACTCCGGCCGGCGACGTCAAGACCCTGCCCCGGGGCGCCACTGCTGTCGACTTCGCCTACGCCGTCCACACCGAGGTGGGGCACCGGTGTGTCGGGGCGCGCATCAACGGCCGGCTGTTGCCGCTGTCGACCCGGCTCTCGTCGGGGGACATCGTCGAAGTCATCACCGCCCGCCGTGAGAGCGGGCCGAGCCGCGACTGGCTGACGTTCGTCCGGAGCTCACGGGCCCGTTCGAAGATCAAGCAGTGGTTCCTCAAGGAGCGACGTGAACAGGCAGTCACCGAGGGCAGGGAAACGGTTTTGGCCGCCATGGCCCGCGAGTTTCCCGGCCTCGCCGCCAACCTGCGCGACGAGCTCCTGGCTGCCACGGCCGTGGACCTGGGTTATCAGGACGCCGAGACACTGTTCACCAAAGTGGGGGAGGGCAGCATTTCGGCCGGCGCCGTCGCCGGACGGGCCCGACGTCTCCACAGCCCCGAGACCGTCGAGGGGGCGCCGCCGTTCATCTCCCGCCGCCGCTCCGGCGACCTGGGTCCGGCGGTGATAGTCGAGGACCTCGACGACATGCTGGTACGCCTGGCCCGCTGCTGTGACCCCGTGCCCGGCGACCCGATCGAGGGTTTCGTGACGGTTGGCAGGGGGGTGTCGGTCCACCGGGCGGACTGCACCAACATCGGGGCGCTTCGAGAGCAGCACGAGAGGATGGTCGACGTCTCCTGGGACGCCGACCGGATCTCCAGCTACGCCGTCTGGATTCAGGTCGAGGCTCTCGACCGCACGCTCCTCCTGCGCGATGTCACCGCCGTCATCTCGGATACCGGCGGCAACATCACCGCCTCCTCCACGGTCACCGGCCGTGACAGGGTGGCGATTTTGCGCTACGAGGTCGAGCTGTCGGACCCCAGCCAGCTGCCGCGCATGCTGGCCGACATCCGCGGGGTGGACGGCGTCTTCGCCGTTTCCCGTATCCCCGAGCCGCAATGAGTCGAGCCCCACTCCAATTGGGGCTGGCGGCGTTGTTCTTGGCAATCTTCACCTGGGTCGGCCTGTTCGCTCTCACCGACGCCGACCCGATCGTCGGGCAGGCGGTCGGCTCGACGCCCACTACCACCACAACCACCACTCTCCCGACGACCAGTACCTCGGCGACTGCCTCCACCGCGTCGCTGGCCAGCACCACGACGACCGCCCGCGCCCGCCAGGTAGACGTCGAGGTCTTTCCCGAGGGTTCGACCGCCGAGCTCAGGCTGAGCGGCGCGTCCGGTGAATCGATCACCGGCTCCGGTTCGCTGACGGCGACGTTGGCGGGCGACGCCGAATTGGTCGTGGAAGCCGAGGGCTATCGCACTGAGACGATCGAGCTCACCGACGACGTCGCGGGAAACGTCGACGTGTGGCTGGACCCGCCGGACCAGGTCGTCGACCGTCGGATGGTCTTTTCCACAGGGTCGGCCCCCAAGCAGGTCGCCTTCACGCCCGACGCTTCCGAGCTGTGGGTCACGCTCCTGGGCGGAAGCGGTCTGGAGGCATATGACCCCCTGACGGGCGAGTTGATCGCAGCCATCGACCTTCCCGAAGCAGGATCCGTGGAGGTGATATTCGACACACGGGGCGAGAAGGCTTACGTCAGCCAGATGGAGACGGCCTCGGTGTATGAGATCGACGTCGCCACCCACTCCGTCGATCGCCAGTTGCTGACGGAGGGCTCGTGGACCAAGGTCATGGTGCTCTCCGCCGACGGCTCCCGGCTGTGGGCGTCGAACTGGGTGAGCAACGACGTCTCCGAGTTCGACCTCGAGACCGGGGAAATGGTGCGCCGCCTCCCGACGGTGGCGACGCCGCGGGGTCTGGCGGTCGACCCGGAGTCGACCCGGCTCTACGTAGCCGGCTACGACGCCGGAGACATCGAGGTGATCGACCTGGCGAGCGGTGAGGCGTCGACCATCCACCACTCCGGCGGTGCCCTCCGACATCTCGCCGCCCGTCCCGCCGCAGGACTCATCTATGCATCCGACATGGCCCTCGACACGATCTTCGTAATCGACACCGCCACCGACACGGTCTCCACGATGGGCACCACCGATCGCCTCCCCAACACGATCGACCTCTCACCCGACGGACGGTTCCTGGCCGTGTCCAACCGCGGACGCAACAACCCGGAGAGCTACTACCTGCCGGGACCGGAGTGGGGCTCGATCCTGCTCCTGGACACGACCGACGGCACCGTGCTCGACGCCATCGTCGGCGGCAACCAGCCGACTGGTCTCGACATATCAGCCGACGGTGCCTGGCTGGCGTATTCGGACTTCCTCGACAACCGCGTGACGGTTCTGGCCCTTCCCACCACCGAGGAGCTCCTGGCTGCCGGAGGAGGACGGGCCGACTCCTACCAGGCTCAGCTCAACAAGGGCTAGTGGGGGACGCTCGAATGACGCTCATCGCCGCCCGTTCGCTGTGGGCCGCCCAGACCAACACCTACGTCCTCGCAGCCGAGGCGGGCGGGCCAGCAGTCGTTATCGATGCTCCGCCCGACCCGGCATCGGTCGCCGACCTCCTGGCCGAACACGACCTCGTCCCGGTGGCCCTCCTCCTGACCCATGGCCACGTCGATCACGCCGGAGGGGCCGGGGCATTGGCGGCCGCGACCGGTGTCGCCGCCTATGCCCACCCCGACGATGACTTCCTGACCCGGGACCCGGAGACGCAGCTGCGCATGCTCTTCGGAATGGTGCCGCCCGGCGACTACGCCCCGCCCCAGCATCTCGAGCGCCTCTCCCACGGCCTGTTGCTCGACCTGGCCGGCCTGCGCTTCGAAGTCGTTCATACGCCCGGGCACACTCCCGGTCATTGCTGCTTCCATCTCGCCGCCGAAGGTGTCCTTCTCAGCGGCGACCAGCTGTTCGCCGGCTCCATCGGCCGCACCGACCTCCCGGGTGGCGACATGACGGCGCTGGCGACCTCGATGCGCGAGCGGGTGATGACCTTCCCCGACGACACCCGGGTCCTCCCCGGCCACGGCCCCGAAACGACCATCGCCCGCGAGAGAACGACCAACCCCTTCCGCGACCTCTGGTCCTAGGTTCTCAAATCCCAGAGCGCACGGCGAAGCGGCGGACTGTGTCCGGTGATCATTTGTCGGTCGACGGTCGACTATGGGCCACTGCGTGGAGGCAAAGCTCACACCGCTTTCTGCTGGCTGGGATACGCTGCCATCCTTACCCGACCCATGCCCGTCGCCCCGACCACACCGCCGGGAGTGCTCGAACTCCTCCCTGCCGAGCAGGCCGTCCACGAC
>DATFFO010000086.1:0-6851 GCA_035250025.1 Acidimicrobiia bacterium | reverse complement strand
GAGGTCGTCGCCCTGGCACCGCGGCTGGGACGAACCGCCAGCCAGGCAGTCGGGTACCGGCAACTGCTCGACGTCGTAGGCGGGCGCTCGACCGTCGATGAGGGCTTCGCCGCCGCGGAACGTGCCACCATGGCCCTGTTGAAGCGACAACGCACCTTCTTCCGACGTGATCCCCGCCTGCAGTGGCTGGATGCCGATGAAGCGGACCTGGCAAGCGTCGTGATCGATGAGGCCGGTTTGTGAAGTTCACCAAGATGGAGGGCCTGGGCAACGACTTCGTCGTGGTAGAGGCGGAAGACGTCTCACCCGATGCCGTGCGCGCCTGGTGCGACCGTCGCCGAGGCATCGGCGCAGACGGGGTGCTGGCCATCGACGCCGACCCCGCCATGCGTTACTGGAACGCAGACGGCAGCCAGGCAGAGATGTGCGGGAACGGACTGCGCTGCGTCGCCCGCTATGCCGTGGACCACGGGTGGGCGCCGGCAGGGGAGTGGTTTCCGGTGGCGACGGCGGTCGGCCCCCGCCGGGTGAAGGTGGACGGAGACGTTATCGTCGCCGAGATCGGCCGGGTCGTCACGGGCGGCATGCTTTCGATCGAAGGTATCGACTTCCATCGGGCATCCATCGGCAACCCACATGCCGTCGCTCTCGTCGACGACCCCGGCGAGATCGACGTTGCCGGCCTGGGGGAGCGGGTCAACCGCGACCCCGCCTTCCCTGAAGGCGCCAACGTCGAGTTCGCCGCCCTGGATGGTGCCAACGGCCTCCGCTTGCGGGTCTGGGAGCGAGGTGTCGGCGAGACCCTGGCCTGTGGGAGCGGCATCGTCGTCGTCGCCGCCGTCCTCGGGGGCCACCCGGACGGGCCTATCAGGGTGACCGTTCCGGGCGGGGAAGCCCGGGTTCACTTCGAGGATGGATCTGGCTACCTGACCGGACCGGCGGAGACCGTGTTCACGGGCGAGTGGTCAGATCCCTGAGCTTTACCTCAGCCGGCGCAGCACGCTGACGACGATCCCCAGGATGCTGACCCCATCCGAGAAGACCATGTCGGGATAGGCCGGGTTTTCGGCATGGAGCACCACCTGGCCTTCGCGCCGGAATACTCGCTTAACCGTGGCTTCCTCGTCGTCGATCATGGCGGCCACGATCTCTCCATCATTGGCGTCGGGTTGCCGGCGCACCACGACCAGGTCGCCGTCGAGGATGCCCGCCTCGACCATGGAATCCCCCTTCACCCTGAGCATGAAGACCGGTCCCGCTCCCACCAGGGCCTCGGGTAGGGCGTAGACATCTTCCACGTCCTCGACTGCCAGGACGGGACTACCGGCGGCGATGCGACCCACCAGGGGAACATCGCGGAGGTCGTCACGCTCGGCCGCAGGCGGGGATGCCGGGGCGTCGGCCAGCACCTCGATTGCCCGAGGCTTGGACGGGTCACGACGGATGGCACCTGCCTTCACGAGCGCCGACAGATGGCTGTGGACCGTGGACGGGGAAGAGAGCCCGATGGCTTCTCCGATCTCGCGCACCGAAGGGGGATAGCCCCTCGCCGCCACCGTGGCCCGGATGTATTCGAGGACCTGACGCTGTCGTTCGCTTAGCTGACTCACCGGCACCTCCGGGTCGAACTCCTGTTCCCCGCCAGCATAGCGTTTTCGTTCTCGCGTTCCAAACATATGTTCGGCTTGACAATCCGAACGTCTGTTCGATAGAGTGACCGAACGCACGTTCCCCGAGACGGGAGAGGAGGAAGACCGATGACCCACCGCACGCATCCAGTCGCCAACAACCCGCTCGTTCTCAGGTTGCTCGTTCTGGCGACGGCGGTGGCCGCGGTCTTCCTCCTGCTCGCCTCGGCTGGGTCGGCGGACGAGTTGCCGCCTCCGACCAGGACCTACGTCGTCGACCCCGGCGACACGCTCTGGGAGATCGCCGACGCCTTGGCCGCACCCGGCGCCGACATCCGTGACACCGTCGATTCCATCATGGAACTGAACTCGTTCGACGGGGCCACGATCTATCCGGGCCAAGCGATACTTCTGCCGACGCAGTAGGGCTTGCGGCCCACAGGACGGCAGTAGTGTTTCGCTTTCCTCACGCGATAATGAAGCGGTACGAGGGAAGCCGGGCGGGCAGAAAATGTTGCCGACAAGTTATCGCGGTAGCGCCACCATCGAGGGTGAGCATGTCGAGGCGGTGCTGCGTCTCGACGACGGCCACGTTCGCCTCGCCGCCACCACCGGACATCACTCTGCCGAGCTCCTGAGATGGCCGATAGCCGGTCTCGAGGTCGTGACCACCGAGGACGGCGACTACTTGCTGCAGGCCGGGGCCGAGAGCTTCACTTTCGCCCCCCAGATCGACGACGGTCTCGGTCACGAGATCGCACTCCGGGCCAAGTTCGCCACGGCCGACCCCGATCCCGTCGATTTCGACGAGCCGGCCCCACACACCGATCTCGAGACTCCGGTCATCGCCATGACCGTGGCCGAGCGCATCAAAGAGAATCGCCACGTCAGTCGTCGCACCGGGGTCCTGACAGGTGCCGATCTGGGTGTCCGCACCGCCACGATCGTCATGGCCGTCCTCGCTCTCGTCGTCACCTCGGTGGCAGTCTTCTCGGGGCGCCTCGGATCCGGCCCTCAGGTCGTCTCCGTCGAGGAACCGCTCATGACGACTCCCGATTCCTTGCCCTTCACGGAAGCCACCACAGCCACCACGGTGCCGGCGTCACCCGCAACAACGACGCCCACGCCACCCACCACGTTGCCGGCGACTCCGGCGACGACGGCGCCTGCCCCCGCGACCACCGTGCCTCCCACCACCGCCCCCACGACGACGACAGCGGCACCGACGCCGACCTCCGCAGCCCTCTTCGACCTCACGCCCCAGGAGGCAGTCACCCGATGGAACTCCCTGGCAGGCGAGCTCGGCACCGGCTTGACCGCCTCCGAGGTGGTGGTCGGCAGCGATGCGTTCAGCTTCGACGTGGGAGCCCACGTGTCCGTGAGCGGCTCGGCAGACGGCGACGGGCAGGTAAGCCAGATCGAGTTCAGCGGTGACCCGAGCGGAACCGTCAGCGACGACCGGGCAGTCCTCACGGCGCTCGGCATGACCGTGGCGTTGGTGGAACCCTCCCTCGAGCCTCAGTGGCGCCGCGACCTCCTCGCCGAACTCGGGTTCGACGTCGACAATCCGGTCCTCGAGGGCTTGGACGACTCTCTGGTCTACGAGGGGGTCACCTACGCCATTCGCTGGGATGATGACAGCATGCGACTGGTGTTCTCGGCGTCAGCTCCCTGACGCCCGGCTCATCATGCGAGCGGGCCGGTAACCTGGGCGACCATGCGTTGTCCTCAGTGTGACGCCTCCGACACCCGGGTGATCGACAGCCGGCCAGCCGATGACGGTGCCTCTATCCGGCGCCGGCGTCTCTGCGAGCGATGCGACACCCGCTTCACGACCTACGAGCGGTGCGAGCGCACCCTGATGGTCCGTAAGCGCTCGGGTGTGCTCGAGCCGTTCGACGCCGCCAAGTTGTCGGCGGGCATCGGCGCCGCCCTGGCCGACCGCCCGGCATCGGCCGCCCAGGTGTCGTCACTGGTGGCGGGTGTCGAGGCGCACGCTCGCGCCGGCGGCCTCACCGTCGACTCCGAGCAGATCGGTCTTGCCGTCCTGGAGCGGCTCCGTGCTCTCGACGAGGTCGCCTACCTGCGCTTTGCCTCCGTCTACAAGGAGTTCCAGGGCGCCGAGGACTTCGAGAGGGAGATGGCCGCCCTGGAGTCAGCCGGCGAGTAGGGCCCTGAGCGAACCCGCCGCCGTGTCCAGCAGGGTATCGATGGCTTTCGCCTCGATGGCGGCGTCGGCCAGCAACTGTGTTCGCAGACCCTGAATCCGTTCTGTCTGGTCGGTTACGGCCGCCCCGGCTTGCTTCAACTTGCCTTCCCTCAGTGCATCCAGATAGGTCTCCTGCCACTGTTGTAGGTCGGCTTCCCATCCCGCCAGGCGAGCGGTGTCCTCAGGAAGCACGTCGTCGGGCAGAGCCTCGACGGTCTCGGATACGGCGGCCCGCCATGCCGCCACCTGGCCGCTGAGGGTCGATATGTCAACGGCCGCAGGATCTGCGGGTAGGTCCGGCGGCACCAGCGCCTGCTCGGCGGAGAGCCGATAGGCGAGAAGCCGATTGATGCGGCTAGTGGCCTCCAGGACTGCCCCGGCACCCTCCACAGCAAGGTCGCGGCGACCAACAGCCGTGTCGTCGGATTCATCCAGGGCACCGGCGGCGGTGAACAACGCCCTCGCCCCCGATTCCGCCTGAAGAGCGGTCTGCGTGGACCCGACCAGGTCGGGCGGTCGGGGTGCCGCCAGCGACGCCGCCACTTCCTGGACGGCGGCGATGCTCCCGGCGACCTCGCGGGCGCCATTCGACAGGTTGGCGTTGGCCTCGGCGGCGGCGGCATTGGGGCGGGCTACGAAGAGCCAGAACAACAGCATGACTGCGAACACTCCGGCCCCGAGCCATACCCATGTTCCGGCCCGGTAGGCGTTGGGACGCAGCTTTCGGCGAGCGATTACACCCGGCACCCACTTCTCCAGTGTGTCTGAGCTGATCTCCGTGGTCTCCCAGAGGTCCTGCACGCGAGACACGGCATTACTCACGACGCTCCGCACCTGGTCCTGGACCGGGCGCGACTGGGTTGCCACAGCCGACCGTTCGGTGAAGGCGCGATGCTCGACGTAGACCGAGTCGACTTCGTCGTCGAACCCGAGAAGTTGCATCCCGGGGAGGTCGATGGCCAATCCCTCCGTCCTCTGACGCGGCGGCGGAGTGGGAGCCGGGGCGGGGGGCTCGCTCGTCGCGCGACGGGGGGAGCCGGAACGGGGCAGGGGTATGGCCGGAACATGCCAGGTCACGGGGGCAGCGTGGCGGCCGCGGCGCCTGGCAGTAGAGTGGATCAACGTTCTCTCCGTGGTGCTGACCGCCCGGAATGCCCCACGAGTCGTTTCTGCCATGAAGATTAGCTTCCAACGTCTCGATCCTGAACTATCTCCGCCGTCGCAGGCCCATCCCGGGGATGCAGGCTGGGATCTCGTGGCGGGCGCCAAGGTGCGCATCGCTCCGGGGGAGCGAGCGGCAGTGCCGACCGGCCTGGCCGTGGCCATTCCCGAGGGTCACGCCGGCCTCGTCCTTCCTCGCAGCGGCCATGCGCTTCGCCATGGCGTGGGGGTGGTGAACGGCCCCGGCCTGATCGACTCGGGTTACCGCGGCGAAGTGACGGTGCTGCTCATCAACCATGGCTCCGAAGAGGTCGAGTTCGCCCGGGGGGAGAGAATCGCCCAGCTCGTTATCGTGGCTGTCCCAACGGTCGAATGGGAGGAGCTTTCGGACCTCGATAGCACCGTGCGAGGCGGGGGCGGCTTCGGCTCGAGCGGGTCTTGACCGTTTGTCCGGGTCCTCCCAGCCGCTAGACTGTCCCCTCTCGCGGAAGTAGCTCAGTTGGCTAGAGCGCAACCTTGCCAAGGTTGAGGTCGCGGGTTCGAATCCCGTCTTCCGCTCCATGGCGACGTGGCCGAGTGGTTAGGCGCGGGTCTGCAAAACCTGTCACCCCGGTTCAATTCCGGGCGTCGCCTCCCCACGCCAAGGGCCCTTAGCTCAGGGGTAGAGCGCTTCCTTGACGCGGAAGAGGCCAGAGGTTCAAATCCTCTAGGGCCCACACAAACGAGGCCCCCGCTGCGGCGGGGGCCTCGACCCTTTTCGCGCATCGATCCCGTCACATTCGAAGCGTTCGATGCGCGAAAGGGATCGAGGGTTGGCGCCTATTCTTTCTTGACGCGCCATTGCCATAAGGCAAATTGTGGCGATATCATGACGCCGGTTAGCCCAGATCCGGGAGGGGTCACCAATGGCAATGTCAGCAGAGCACAAGGCCGCCTTGGCCAAAGGCCGGCGGGAGTCGCGGCTCATCAAGGCCTATCTCACCGCACTTAGATCGCGGCGGCCGGGACGCCCGGTGACGGCCGACAGCATCCGCACCCGGCTCGAGAACATCGACAGCCGGCTCGCTACAGAAATGGACCCATTGAAGGCGCTCGACCTTCATCAGGAGCGACTCGACACCGAGGAAGCCCTGCGTTCGGCCGAGGCCAGCCGGGACGTCGGCGACGCCGAGAAGGGCTTCGTCGAGGTGGCAGCGTCGTATTCAGAGCGAAAGGGCATCAGCTATACGGCCTGGCGCCAGGTCGGTGTGGCGGCGTCAGTCCTCAAGGCCGCCGGGATCCCCCGTACCAGACGGGGTTAGCCCCAATCGAGCTCCTCGAGTCGCCCGTCATCGATCCCGAGGTGATGGGCCAATTCATGGAGAACGGTGCGCCGGATTTCGGCCTCTAGCTCGATTCGCTCGAGTTCCATCTCCAGATGTGGAAGGCGGAAGATCGTGATCTGGTCGGGCATAGCACCCCAGTAATCGCCCGATCGTTCCAGTAGAGAGACCCCCTCGTAGATACCGAGAATGCCCTGTCCTGCCGGGTCCTGCTCTGGCGTCGGCCAATCCTCCACGACCACGATGAGGTTGTCGACCCTTTCATGCACCCAAGCCGGCAGGTCGTCCAGCACCCGATCGACGATGGCCTCGAAGTGGGCCCGGCTCATCCGGCCTCGTTCGGTCATGCCCTGATTGAAGCCGCCAGAAGGGCATGGAGTATCATTCGCCTCCCGGGCGCTTAGCTCAGCGGGAGAGCGCTGCCTTCACACGGCAGAGGTCGCAGGTTCGATCCCTGCAGCGCCCACCACACGAATCCCCTGGTACAAGGGGGTTTCTGTGCAGAGTGCGACCTACTTGGCACGCGCCGGG
>DATFFO010000085.1:0-21538 GCA_035250025.1 Acidimicrobiia bacterium | reverse complement strand
TCCCGACATCGACGCCCTGGTTGCCATCGATGACCGGGCCTTCGACCCGACATGGAGGGTGGGACGTCTGGGTCTACGGGATGCCCTGACCGCCACCCAATCCACCGCCGCCCTGGGAGTGGAGGATTCAGGGCAGTTGCTTGGTTTCCTCGTGGTCGGCGCAGGAGGCGCCGTGTCGTATCTCCAGCGGCTGGCCGTGGAACCGGCCTGGCGGAGCCGGGGTTTGGGTCGGTCGCTGGTCAGGGCCGCCATTGGATGGGCCCGGGGACGGGGCGCACGTACCATGCTCCTCAACACGCAGCCCGACAACCGGATCGCCGCCGGGCTCTATGAGAGCGAGGGCTTCCAGTTGCTCACCACCCGGCTCAAGGTCCTCAGCAAGACCGGAGAGGCCGCCCCGCCGCCATGACCAAGATCGGAATCGTCACCGACTCCTCTTGCGACCTCCCGGCAGATGTCGTGACGCGCCACGGCATCGAGGTTGTCCCGCTGACGATCCGATTCGGTGAGACCGCTTTCCGCGACGGTGTCGACCTGACGACGGCGGAGTTCTGGGATCGCCTCGGCGACTCGACCCACCTTCCCGAGACGGCCGCGTCCAGTCCCGGAGCCTTCCTGGACGCCTTCTCCCGCCACGACGACGTCGAGGGCATCGTCTGCGTTTGCCTCTCGGCCGCCCTCAGCGGTACCTACCAGGCGGCCGCACTGGCGGCCGAAGAGGCAGCCGTCCCGGTGAAAGTCGTCGACACCGGAGTGGTCTCCCTGGCGCTCGGCCTGGTGGCGGTCGCCGCCGCCGAGGCAGCCGCGGGAGGCGGCGGAGTGGAAACAGTGGCGGAGGTCGCCGCCAGCACCTCATCCCGCGCCAACGTCTTTGCCGCTCTCGACACGCTGGAATATCTCGAGCGAGGCGGTCGGGTCGGCCGGGTATCGGCCTTCCTCGGCGGGTTGCTCGATGTCAAGCCGCTCATCACCCTGGAGGCGGGAGTGGTGGCCCCCGGCGGCCGCGTGCGAACCCGATCCAAGGCGATTGCCGCGGTGGCCGATCACCTCGCCAGCAAGCCAGTGTCCAGGCTCGCCCTGCTGCATGGAGGCGGCGCCGATCTGCCCGGTCTGATTTCGGCCGTCTCTGCCATCGCATCGACGAGCGGCGACGAGCCGATCATCGCCGAACTGGGTCCGGTCGTCGGCACCCACACCGGGCCAGGTGTCGTCGGCGTCGCCTACGTCGAAGCCTGAGAGGTTCAGCGGAAGTGTCCAGCGAAGGAAGCATGAACCGAGATGCCAAGTTCCCTGGGGCCCGGCACCGTCCCCATCCGCTAACCATCTGATGCCGCCCCCGCTCCCCGACCGCCTGCGGCTCGAGGTTCGCCTGGGCCGCGACGACGACATCGAGGAGTGGCTGGCCACTGACCTCTCATTGGACCGTCCCGTCCTCATCCGCTTCCTGGGGCCGGAGTCGTCAGAAATGCGCCGGGCCGAATTCCTGGCCTCGGTGCGGGGGGCGGCCACGGCGAACCATCCCCACCTGGCCGCCGTGTACATGGTGGAGGACGTGGAGAACGGCGCCTATTCGGCCTCGGAGTGGACGGGCGGCGCCACCCTCGCCTCTCGTCTCGAGGCCGGCGACACCATCGACCCCGACGAGTTCCTCCCCAATGCCGCCGGCCTGGCCGGAGCGCTGGCCGTGCTGCACGAGAACGGCGTCGTCCACGGCGGAATCGATCTCGGGGCGGTCACCTACACCGTCGCCCACCCCGCCAAGCTGGGCGCCTTCGGCCGCCGTTCCCGGGGGGCGAGCCAGCATGAGGACGTCCGCTCCTTGGCCGAGACCCTCGAGGAGGGGTTGACCGGCTCCCCTGCCGGCGGTGCCCCTCCGTCCGAGTCGATCGACGGCCTCGATCCGGCGGTCGACAGCGTGCTCCGGGCGGGCCGGCGCAACGCCATGGGCGCCCGCGCCCTGGCCGAGGCCTTCGCCAGCGCCCCGACGCCCCGCCGTCCCCAGCCCGAGTCCACCCGCCCGTCGCGGCGTCTGCTCATCGTGGCCGCCCTGCTCGTCGTGGCCGCCGGCGCCCTGGTGGGGTTGGGCCGGCTCTTCACCCCGTCCGGGTCGCCCAGCCTCCCACCACCGGCCTCCCCTGGCGCCGGCAGCGGGCCGTCTACCACCGCCATACAGATCTCGACGACCACCACGACTCTCGCCCCGGTGGTCAGCGCCGAGGTGACCGTCTCGAATCCGGCGACCCTGGATCCCTTCGGGGGCGGAGGTGAGAACGATCAACAAGTCGAGGGCCTAACCGATGACGACCTGGAGACGGCCTGGAGGACCGAGGTGTATCTCGATCCACTCCCCCTCTTGAAGCCGGGCGTCGGGGTAACAGTCGACGTCGACGGCACCCCGCGGTCACTCGACCTTCTCGGACTCACCAGCGGGGCCACCCTGAGACTGGCCTGGTCGGCGACAGGCGGCACCGAGCCCGACGACTTCGAGACGGTGGCGCGGCTGCAATCACAGCCCGGCGCCACGTCCATCCAGCTCCCCGCCCGCGAGGACGGGACCTGGCTGATCTGGTTCACGGATCTCCCCGCCGACGGGGACGACTACTCGGCGTCGCTGTCGGAAATCCGCTTTCGCCCCTAGAGCGACGCGTACTACGAGGATGCAACGGCATGACCGCAAGCCACCCGGACGCACCCTCGTTCCCGAGTCCCCTGGCCGCGCCACCAGGACGAGGCGAACCGCCGGTAGCCTCCGGTCGTGACGGAAGTCGAGGACCGGGATCTGTTGGCGATGGTGACGGGCGGCGACCGCGGCGCCTTCGACGAGCTCATGCGCCGCCACGAGGACCGCGTCTTCGCCATCTCCCTGCGCATCCTTCGTCAGCGAGATGCCGCCCTCGACGCCGTCCAGGACACCTTCCTCACCGTGTTTCGCAAGGCTGACCAGTTCCGGGGGGACTCGGCATTCTCGACGTGGATATATCGGGTGACAGTGAACACGTGTTACGACCACATCCGCAAGGCGAAGCGGCGTCGTACCGACCCCCTGCCCGAATCCCACGATCCCATCGACGCCGCCGCCCAGGAGGCGATCGACGCCGTCGACCTACGGCCCGATCTCACCGCCGCCCTCGCCCAACTCTCGTCGGAGTTCCGATCGGCCGTCGTCCTCGTTGACGTCGAGGGGCTTCCCGTGGCCGAGGCCGCCCAGATCCTGGAGGTCGCCGAGGGAACCATCAAGTCCCGTCTGCATCGGGGGAGACGCCAGCTCGCAGGGATTCTCGGGAACCCGCGGGAGTGGGAGTGACATCCAAGTGAGCGAATTGCACCAGGACCACGATCTCGATTTGCTCGCCGCCTTCGCCGAGGGACGGCTCAGCGACCCGGCACCCGCCGAGGCGATGATCGCCGCCTGCCCCGAGTGCGCCGAGGTTTTCGAATCCCATCGGACGGTCCTGGAGGCGGTGCGGCGCCAGACTCCGGCGGTCCTCGACGACCTCGAGCGGCGACGGCTCAGGGCGGCGGTCTGGGGCAAACTCCAGGAGGAGCCCTCCCCTGCCGTTGTCACGCCGGTCCCGGCCCGGCGGTCCGCCACGCCGTGGTGGTATCGGGTCGTCCCCGTCGCCGCCGCCCTCGTGGTGGTCGTGGGCGTGGCCGCCAACCTTGTTCCCCGGGGCGGGGACGCGGACACCACCGCGGACCTGACGAGCGAAGGTCCCGGAGTCGACCGCTTCGACTCATCTGAGGCCGCCCCGGAAACCACCGCCGCCAGCGAGGCCACGATCACCGCCGACGCCAGCGCCACGACCACAGCCGAAGCCTCCCCCACCACCGGCTCCGATAGCGGCGAAGGGGGAACATCCCAGGCGGCGGACTCGGGGATGGAGGAAGCGGCTGCCGAATTCGCCCGCCGGGCCGTTGCCGACGAGGAGGCCGTCGACGAGGAGGCGAGGGAATGCGTCGCCGCCGACCCCGAGGCCGAAGGAGACGCCGTGGCTTCGGAGTCGACCGCGTTCGACAGTGTCGAGGCGTGGCTGGTGGGGTTGGGGACGGCGACGGAGGTGGAACGGGTGACGGTCTATGCCGCCGACGACTGCCGGGTGCTGTACAGGAGCGAGTGAGGACCGCTCCTAGCGGCGTGTCGCTAATCTCGGCCGGGCATGGACGACTTTCCCACCCGGCTAGCCGAGTTCCTCGAGTCGACGGCCGCCAAGGCTCGGGCTCTCACGGTCGACCGGGCGGCCAATGCCGTGCGCATGACCACGCTTGGCATCATCGCGGCCGCCTTCGGGTTCATGGCCCTCGTCTTTCTCATGCTCACGATCTACGGCGCCCTGGAGATCCCGCTCCGCGACTTCGGCGCTTTGGGCGTCCTGGCGGGACTATTCGTGATCGGGGGGGTGTTGTTGTGGGCGAAGCGACCCAAGGACTGACGGAGTTGAATACGGAGAAGGTGATCGTCATCGGCAGCGGCCCCGCCGGACTCACCGCTGCCCTCTATGCCGCCCGCGCCAATCTCGAGCCACTCGTATTCGAAGGCTTCTCCGCCGGTGGTCAATTGATGATCACGACCGATGTCGAGAACTACCCCGGGTTCCCCGACGGCATCCTCGGGCCCGAGATGATGGACCGGTTCCGCAAGCAGGCGGAGAGGTTCGGCACCCGCCTGCAAACCGTGGACGTAGACCGGGTCGACTTCTCCAGCCGCCCGTTCGGTGTGTGGGTCGGCGCCGACGAGTACCGGGCCGAAGCGGTGATAATCGCTACCGGGGCCGAGGCAAAGTGGCTCGGCATCCCCGGGGAGCAACGCCTCACCGGGCGCGGGGTCTCGGCGTGCGCCACCTGCGACGGCTTCTTCTTCCGCGACAAGGAACTGGTCGTGGTCGGGGGCGGCGACACCGCCATGGAGGAGGCGACCTTCCTCACCAAGTTCGCCTCGAAGGTGACCATCGTCCATCGCCGCCATGAATTCCGCGCCTCCAAGATCATGGCCGCCCGGGCGATCGAGAACCCCAAGATCGATGTCGTCTGGAACGCCCAGGTCGCCGAGATCCACGGAGAGCAGGAGGTCACCGGCGTCACGCTCACCGACACACTCACAGGCGCCACCCGCCACCTCGACACCGATGGGGTCTTCGTCGCCATCGGCCACTCCCCGACCACCGGCCTCTTTGCGGACCAACTCGAGCTCGATGCCAATGGCTACATAGTTCTCGAAGACGGAGTCTCGACTCGGACGTCGGTCGAAGGGGTGTTTGCCGCCGGCGATGTCGCCGATTACAGCTATCGCCAGGCCGTGACCGCCGCCGGGACCGGATGCCGGGCCGCCATCGACGCCGAACGCTTCCTGGCGAAGCACGAATGACCCCGTCGCAAACTACAACGACAAGGAGATCCCGTTGACGCAACTGAAGAACCTCACCGACGCCGACTTCGGCGAAGCAATCTCGGCCGAGACGCCCGTGCTCGTCGACTTCTGGGCCGAGTGGTGCGGTCCCTGCCGCCTCGTCTCGCCGATCCTCGAGGAGATCGCCGGCGAGCACGACGCGATCACAGTCGCCAAGCTCAACGTCGACGAGAACCCCCGCATCCAGGCCCAATTCGGGATCATGAGCATCCCCACCATGATCCTGTTCAAGGACGGCGTCGAGAAGAAGCGGATCATCGGCGCCCGCCCCAAGGCATCCATCGTCTCGGAGCTGGCCGAGTACCTCTAACGCCGGCCGGCGAGCTCTTCCCCGTCTTGTGAGATGGGGGAAAAGAGCTTGGAGGCGGGGATAACATCGTGGCGTGCGTCTCTACCGCCTCCACGACTCCGGTGATGCCGTCCGCGATATCCAGGACCGGCTCCTCGGCCTCGCCATCGACGTGGCACCGGACGCCCGCGGTGAGTTCGGAGACGGGACCAATGGCGCCGTCATCGAATTCCAGACCAGTCGAGGCCTGGCACCGGACGGAATCGTCGGGCCCGAGACATGGCGGTACCTCTACGAGGCAGGATACCGTCTGGGCGACCGCCTCCTCTTTCTCCGTCGGCCCATGCTGCGAGGCGAGGACGTCTCCGACCTCCAGAGTCGTCTCAACGGCATCGGGTTCGACGCCGGCAAGGTCGACGGCATCTTCGGCCTCGACACCCAGCGAGCCGTACTCGACTTCCAGCGCAACCGTCACCTTCCAGAAGATGGAAAGGTCGGTCCCGAGGTGCTCACAGAACTCCAACTGATCACGCGGGCCACGATCCGCACCGGGCGGGAGACGATACGTGAACGGGAGTGGCTACGCGAGCGGCCGCCGACAGTGGTTGGCGCCAGGGTCTACCTCGACTCTGCGTGCCGTTCCGACCACGAAGCCGCCCTGACATGGATGGTGGCCAGCCGCACCGCCCTCGGTCTACAGGAGAACGGCGCCGTACCCCTTCTCTCGCGCAGCAGCGACGTGCCCATCCCGGAGCGAGTCCGGGCGACGAGGGCCAACCGGCTGGGAGCGGAGATCATCGTCTCGGTTGCCCTGACCGACGGACCACCGACCGTGTACTACTTCGCGTCCGGGCACGGGCGAAGCGAGGCGGGTGCCATGCTCGCCGAGGAGATCGCCGCCAAGTTGGCTTGTCAGACTGACGGCAGGGCGACGGCGATACTCAAGGAGACCAGGGCGCCCGCCGTAGTCATCACACTCGCCGAACCCGACGAGCAGACGGCTTCGGCGATTGTGGAAGGGATCTGCGCCTTTTTCGCCGGCGCCGGTCAGGAAAAGAACCGCCGGTAGATCCGCTCCAGTTCCTCCAGCGAGCCGAAAGCGATCTCGACCTTTCCCTTCCGATTCCGGTAGCTGATGCTCACCCGGGAGTCGAGCTTGTCACGCAACCGCTGCTCCAACTCGATGATCTCCACGGGCCGTATCTCCCGGACAGTCGCCGCCTTGGCCGGGGTGTCCACCCGCGCCCGGGCCGCTTCCTCCACCTGGCGCACGGTCCATCCCTCCGCCACCGCTCGACTGGCGACGTGCTCGGCATAGGCGGCATCCTCGATAGCCAGGAGGGCGCGGGCGTGACCCGCACTGAGCTCGCCTCGTTCCACCATGCCCTGGATGGCGGGAGGGAGTTGGAGCAGGCGCACGGTATTGGTGACCGTCGGGCGGCTCTTGCCCACCGCCGCCGCCACCTGGTCGTGTGTCATTCCATGATCTTCCAGGAGTTGGTGGTAGGCGGCCGCCTCTTCCAGGGGGCTGAGGTCCTGGCGCTGGAGATTCTCGATGAGGGCCGAGGTCAGCGTTCCCCGGTCATCGGATTGGCGCACCACGGCCGGGATCTCCACCAGCCCGGCCCGTCGGGCCGCCCTCCAGCGGCGCTCACCGGCGATCAAGGCATATCGCCCGTCGTCCAGCGGACGCACCACGATCGGTTGCAGCAGTCCCACCTCGGCGATGGAGCCGGCGAGCTCGTCCAGTCCGGCCTCGTCGAACGTGACACGGGGCTGGTTCGGGTTCGGCACCACTTGGTCCAACTTCAGATGGAGGAACTCGGCGGTCCCTCCCCCGCCCGGTATCAACGATTCCAGCCCCCGACCCAGTCCTGCTCTCCGTGTGGCCATCTGCGGTCCTTTCAGTCCAGGCCGTGGCGGCGTCGGAACTCGCGGGCGAGCTCCCGGTAGGCGATCGCCCCCCGGCTCATCCCGTCGAAGGCCTCGATCGGCTCCCCGTACGACGGCGCCTCGGAGAGGCGAACCGACCGGGGGATGATGGCCCGATACACCAGGGTGCCGAAGTGGTCTCGCACCTGGTCCGCCACCTCCTTGGCGAGCTTGGTGCGGGCGTCATACATGGTCAGGACGACACCACCCACCTCGAGCTCGGGATTGAGGCTGGTCTTGACCAGGTTCACGTTGCCGAGAAGTTGGCTCAGGCCCTCGAGGGCGTAGTACTCGCACTGGATCGGGATCAGGACCTCGTCCGCCGCGGCCAGGGCATTCACAGTAAGCAACCCCAGCGAGGGTGGACAGTCGATGAAGACCACGTCGTAGTCGCCCTCCACCGACTTGAGGGCCGAGGCCAGACGCCGTTCGCGGCTGAACACCGGCACCAGCTCGATCTCGGCGCCGGCCAGGTCGATCGTGGCGGGGATTACGAACAGATCCTTGACGCTGGTCGGCTCGACAGCGTCCTCCATCGGAAAGTCCTTCAACAAAACGTCATAGATCGAATGGGTGATCGTGTGACGATCGATGCCCAGGCCGGAGGTGGCATTGCCCTGAGGGTCGAGATCGACCAGAAGGACGCGGACACCCTGAAAGGCGAGTCCGGCCGCCAGGTTGATCCCCGTCGTCGTCTTCCCGACGCCTCCCTTTTGGTTTGCCAGGGCGACGATGCGATGGGGAGAGGCGGTCACGATGGCGCCATCATACGGAGCCAGGCCGGATGGTCAAGGATCCCCGCCGGAACCGCCCGGATGACCTCACCCTCCATCGGGACTGGAGGCTCGACATGGGATCCGCCGATCACGATCCGCCCTCCGGGTCGGATGAGACGGGCTCCCCACTCGAATACGAGTCCCGGGTCGGCCGCCGCCCGTGCCACGACCAGGTCGGCTTCCAGCTCCACCCGGGCGGCATCCTCTGCCCTCACCGCCACATTGGCCAGTCCCAGCACACGGGCGGCGCGGCGCAGCAAATCGGCCCTCCGCCCGGAACGCTCGATCAAGATGACCTCTGCATCGCCCCAGAGGATGGCCAGCGGTATCCCCGGTAGACCCACCCCGCTGCCGAGGTCGACCACCCTGGTCGGCGGGCCGGGAGGCGACCACCCCGCCGAGAAGAGCAGGGCATCGGCTACGTGACGCTCGATTACCCGCTCGCCTTCGTTGGGTCCCAGCCCCCCGGCCGGAATGGCCTCGCTCACAAGCCAATCGGCGTAGCGCCTCAGGAGGAGCAGTTGCTGCCCGTCCAGTTCCCACCCGGTCCAGTCGGATACCCGCCCGAAGATGCCCATCACGTCAGCGGGACAGAGCCCAGTGAGGTTTCACGTGAAACGTGAGGGTGAGACCTATTCCTCTTCGTCGTCGGCGCCGCTGACGGTGGCGATCACGACGTAGCGCTCGGGGGATTCCCCTTCTGAATAGGAGCGGACCCCGGGACGGGCAGCGACGGCATCGTGGATCACCTTGCGATCGGCGGCCGACATGGGGTCGAGCATGATTTCGCCGCCATCGGCCACCACCTGCTCGATGAGGTCGCCGGCATAGATGGTGAGCGCCTGGCGGCGGCGCTCGGCGTACCCGGCAATGTCGATCCGCACCCGGGCAGAATCCTGGGCGGTGCGCTGAAGAACGGTCTTGGTGAGTTCGTGGACAGCTTCCATCACCGAACCCCGGGGGCCAACCAGAGCCTGGGTCTGATCGCCCACCACGTTGGCGACGATCACGTCCTCGTCGATGCGGGTCTCTACCTCGCCCTCGAGACCGAACGACTCCACCAACCCCGTCAGGAACGCCTTCACCAGCGGCTCCTGGGTTTCGGTGCTGAGAGGGTCACGGTCATCGGTGTGCGGGGGTCGGGCAGGTCGATCCGACCGGTTGCCCCGTCCCCCCTGGCCGCCCTGTCCCTGCCGGCCGCCCCCGCTCCCGCCGCCACGTCGCTCCGGGGCGCCGGCGTTGCGGCTCTCACCGCCTGGAGTGGAGTTTCCCCTAGGGGTATTGGCGGGCTTGGCCTTGCCTTCCTGGCGGGTGCGCCCACCCCGGCTGCGCCGCTTCTGGCGACCCTCGCCCCGCTTCTCCTCCACCCGTACGATGGCGTCCTGTCCCCCGAATCCGAGGAAGCCGCGCTCGGGCTCCTGGAGCACCTTGACGTCGAGCCGCCCGCGATCGGTGACGTTCAACTCGCGCATGGCGGCCTCGACGGCCAGTTCCACCGTCTTGGCCTTGACTTCTACGTATGCCACGTCAACTCCTTCTCCGGCGACGCTGCTTCTTGGCAGCTCCCGGCTGGGGCTTCTTGGGGGTGGTTTCTTCCGCCGGCGGGGGAGTGTCGGCGATGGCGGCGGCAACAGGGGTGGGGCGACCGTCGATCTTGAAGATCACGACCTGCTGTCCGAGTCGGAAGAGATTGGCGGTGGCCCAGTAGAGGACCAGACCGGCCGGGAAGTTCCAGGAGATGAAGCCGATGAAGAGGGGCATGATCTTGGTGACCGCCTGCTGGGCGCCCGCCTGGGGACCTTCCGGCTTGGCCTGGCCGTAGGTGGAGTGCCAGGTCTGCACGTACTGGGTGGCCACCATGAGAATCATCATCAGCAGGTAGGGGATGGCGGTGGTGATGCCCTGGGCGAAAGCCTGGGCCGGGCTCAGCCCCATGTGCATGCCCAGGAAAGTGCTGGTGTCCTGGGTGACCGCCAGGGCCAGGCCCGAGCCCTCGGGCAGGTAGTCGAGGGGTGTGCTCAGGACCCGAAACAGGGCGAACCAGATCGGCATCTGAACCAGGAGAGGGAGGAGGCATCCGCCGGGGGAGGCGCCGGCCTCGCGCTGGACCCGCATCAACTCCTTCTGCATCTCCTCGGGCTTGTCCTTGAGCTCCTTTTGGATGCGCTTGATCTCGGGTTGGACCGCCTGGAAGGCCCGCGTGGACCGCGTCTGCTTGAGGGTGAGCGGGAAGACGAGCAGGTTGATGACGATGGTCAAGAAGATGATCCCCAGCCCGTAGGAGGGGACGATGTCGAAGAAGAAACTGAGAGTCGTTCCCAGTAGCTCCTTGAGTCCTTCCCAGAGAGCGCCCATTATTCAGCTCCTCCGTTCGGCACAGGGTCGTATCCGCCGGGACGGAGGGGATGGCACCGGGCGAGACGTCTCATGGCCAGCCACCCACCCCGGACGACTCCAAAGCGCTGCACTGCTTCATTGGCATAGCTCGAGCAGGTGGGCCGATACCGACAGTTGGCCCCCAGGGTAGGACTTACCATTTTCTGGTAGGCGGTGATGAGCGTGACTACGGCGCGAGTGGGAAGCGTGGTCATCGAGCCCCCGCCACGGCGCGTTGGAGCCAGTCGACGAGGACCGGGTAGGCGACGTCGCCCGCTTGCCGGTCGGCCATGATCACATACTCCATGCCTCGCTCCCATTCGATGTCTCCAGATGCGCTCCGCAAACGACGCTTCACCCGGTTGCGCTCCACGGCGCCTCCGACCGACCGGCCTACGACCAGGCCGACGCGGGTGTCCTGGTCGGGGGCGGGGGAGGCTACGACCGTGAGACCGCCCCGCCGGCACCTCGTACCTTTGGTCAAAACCCGCCGAAAGTCAGCGGATCGCCGCAGCGACGAAGGGCTCACACCGCCAGACGCTTGCGTCCCTTGCGGCGGCGTGAGGTGAGGACGGCGCGGCCGGCGCGGGTACGCATCCGATGGCGAAAGCCGTGCTTGCGCTTACGGCGGCGCACCTTTGGTTGATAAGTTCTCTTCATGAGGGGATTCGCCTCGACGGGTGGACAGAGGAGTAACGACGAGGGCGACCGGTGAAGGTTACGGAGTGAGGACGGCCAATGTCAAAGGGAGGACCCCGGTGCCGACCCGGCCAGAAGCGCCCCGGGACGTCACGCCGTCACCGAGGCCGGGTGAGGCGGGAAAAACAAACAGCCCCCGCGAAAATCATATCTTGCCTCCTCAGCCCAATTTCAGCCGCTCAGGCCGCAGGAAGGGTCTGGCAAACCGAGCGGTGACCTGGGAGTTTCACGTCTTGTCACCCGGCGGATTCCCGGCGTCAAGATCGATTCTCGCGGTCTTGACGTCCTCGAAGCCGCCACCAATACTTCCCCGCCGTCGGCCTCCGCCAGCTCACTTCCCCGTGCAGCACTGGTTGAGCCGCGCCGTCAGTTGAAGATTCGGGAAGGACGTCCGTTTCCCACAGGTGTGGATGTATCTGTGGATAACCGGACGTTTCGGCCCCCCAGATGGAAGGAGGTTTCTTGGTCCAAGTAACACACACCGACCGCTGGGACCTGTTCAACCTTTCCTTGCGCCGATCGGTGTCACACGCCAACTGGTCGACCTGGCTGAGCCGCCTCGATCATGACGAAGCCGCCGACGAGTTGGTGCTCATCGCACCCAGTGACTTCCACCTGCAATGGATTCGCGACAAGCACGAGGGTGCCATTCTCGAGGCCGCCTCCAGCGCCTACGGAGACTCCGTCACCGTCCGGTACCGGACCGACGACTCGGGCCTCGAGCTCCCGTCAGCAGAACCGGTGGTGTCGTTCACAGACCTGACCATTCCCGACGCTCCCGAACGCGAGCCGGCGGCGCTGACCAGCAGCCGGTATCGCTTCGAGACCTTCGTCGTCGGCCCTTCAAACCGTTTCGCCTACGCGGCGGCCATGAGCGTCGCCGAACAGCCAGGGACGAACTACAACCCCCATTTCATCTACGGACCCGCCGGCCTGGGCAAGACACACCTGCTCAATGCCATCGGGCACCACGTCATCGAGCTCTACCCCGACCTGTCGGTGAGGTACGTCAACTCGGAGCGTTTCCTCAACGAGTTCATCGACTGCATCCGTCGGAAACGGGTCGACGACTTCAAGCAGCGCTACCGGTCGGTCGACGTTCTCCTCCTCGACGACGTCCAGTTCTTCGAAGGCAAGGAACAGATCCTCGAGGAGTTCTTCCACACCTTCAACAATCTCTACGAGGCGGGGAAGCAGTTGGTGATCAGCTCCGACCGTCACCCCCGCAATCTGGACACGGTCGAGGACCGGTTACGGAGCCGTTTCGAGTGGGGCCTCCTCACCGACATACAACCTCCAGACGTCGAGACACGGCTGGCCATCCTTCGCCGCAACGCCGAAATGGCGCCGAGGCGCGTCCCCATCGAAGTGCTGGAGTTCATCGCCACTCTCGTTTCAGAGAACATCCGCGAACTGGAGGGCGCCCTCACCCGCGTCACGGCCTTCGCCGCCCTGACCGACGGCGCCATCGACCTCGAGATGGCCCGCTCGGTGCTCCAGGACCTGCTCCCCGGTCACGAGGGCAAGTCCCTCACCGCCGGTGACATCATCCTGGCGACGGCCACCACGTATGACTTCTCGATCGAGGACGTCACCGGCAAGAGCCGGCGCCAGCCGTTGGTCCAATGCCGCCAGGTGGCGATGTACCTGTGCCGCGACCTCACCGACCTGTCGCTCCCCAAGATCGGAAGCCAGTTCGGCGGCCGCGACCACACGACCGTGATGCACTCCATCGAGAAGGTGAAGACCCTGATGCAGACCGACCGCGAGGTGTTCGACCGCGTCAACAAGCTATCCCAACAACTGCGGAGACGCTGAGGTGCGCCTGAGGACGACGGTGTGGACAATCCCCGCGTTTTCCCACATGCTTGACCCCGACGCCGCCACGCCGCCGACAGCCTGGGGATACCGAGCCGGCTTCTCCACACGGTGTCCACAACCGAAGTCCCTGTGACCACTGCGATCTCCTACGATCTCCCCAATATCCACACGCCCTACTACGACTACTTCTGAATTGAAGACTTCTAATAGCAACAGAAGAAGGGACAGCGCCCTGTGAGAATCCGAGCCGAGCGGGACGATCTCGCCGACATTTTCAGCCGGGCCAACCGTGCCATCGGGACCCGTACGGCCGTGCCGGTCCTGCAGGGTCTCCTCTGCGAGGCGTCGGGCTCGAGTCTGTGGGTGACCGGGACCGATCACGAGATGACCGTCAGGGCCTCCACCGAGGTGGAGATGATGAGCGAGGGGCGGGTCGTGATCCCGGGCCGTCTCCTCGCCGACGCTGTCCGCCGCATGCCCCCGGGACCGGTGGTGGTCGGAGTGACGGACGGCGAGGTCGAGATCGTCGGCAAGGGGCCCCGTTTTGCCCTTCGCCCCCTCAACACCGACGACTTTCCCGAGATCGCCGAGTCGACGGGCGACGGGGTGGAGGTGGACGGTGAGCAGTTGGCCGACGCCATCAATCAGGTGGTCGTGGCGGCGTCCGCCGACTCGGCCCGCCCGATCCTCACCGGCGTCCTGTTCGAGTCCTCGCCGGAAGGCTTGAGGATGGTGTCCACCGACTCTTACCGGTTGGCCGTTCGCGACCTTTCCGGGGTGGGTCTCGAAGGCACGGGTCTGGTCCCTGCCCGTGGCTTGAGGGAGTTGCCACGGACGGTGGGAGCGGCCAAGGTCACGGCGCGGCTCGGCGAGCGCGAGGCGGTCTTCTCCTCGGAACGGGGGACGCTGCGACTGCGGCTGATCGAGGGGGCGTTCCCCAAGTACCGGTCGCTGCTCCCCGAGTCGTACCCCAATCAGGTCGTCGTCAGGAAGGAGGATGTCCTCGACGCCCTCGGTCGGGTCTCCCTGGTGGCGGAGGACCACATCCCGGTCCGGTTGAAGCTGGGCGAGGGAGGCGTCGAGGTGACGGTGACACGTCAGGATGTCGGTGGTGAGTCGGAACACATCCCGGGCACCTTCACCGGCGCTGACGAGGAGGTCTCGGTGGCCTTCAACCCGCGCTATCTGGCAGACGGGGTCGCGGTCATCGGCGGGGACAGCGTTCGGATACAGGTGATCGACGGTGTCCGCCCCAGCGTCGTCGACGGGGGGGAAGGGGAGGACTTCCTCTACCTGCTGATGCCGGTCCGCGTCTGAGCGGGTCGATTCGCTTCCGGTAATCCCTCGTCGTGCATGTCGCCTGGCTCGAGCTCAACGGCTTCCGTTCCTATGCCCGGCTGACGTGGCGCCCCGACCCGGGCGTCAATCTGCTCATCGGCCCCAACGGGGCCGGGAAGACCAACATCCTGGAGGCGGTCGGCTATCTGGGGACGCTGCGCTCGTTCCGGGGTGTCGCCGACGACGGTCTCGTGGCGGACGAGGCGGACGCAGCTTATCTTCGGGCGGGGATCGAACGGGGAACGGCCGAAGGCGAAAGCCTGATCGAGATCGAGATTCCCCGGCGGGGACCACGCCGGACACAGCTCGATCGCCAGCGCCTGCGCCGCACATCTGACCTCATCGAGGCGGCGCGCACGGTCACCTTCCTTCCCGAGGACCTCGACCTGGTCAAGCGAGGCCCGAACCGCCGACGCGACGTCATCGACGAGGCGGCCGCCCAGCTCCGCCCCGTGGCTGCGCTGGACTTTGCGGAGTACGACCGGGCGCTGCGGCAGCGGAACGCCTTCCTGCGGCAAGGCTCGCCTGATCCCGTCACGCTCTCCGTGTGGGACGAGAGGCTGTCACAGGCCGGTGGCAAAGTGATGGCCAGGAGGGCCGCCGCCATGGCCGAACTGGCCGACCACATCGAGAACGCCTACCGCACGATCAGCCGATCCGACGTCGGCCTCACCATCGCTTACGGGTCGGAGTGGGGTGCCTCTTCGGATCCGACCCTGGGAGCGGCCGAGCAGGCGTCCGTCCTTGCCGCAGCCGTCGCCCAGCGGCATCGCCACGACATCGAACGCCGCGTCACCACGGTTGGGCCCCACCGCGACGACCCGGTCTTGATGCTCGACGGCCACGACGCCCGCGCCCACGGCTCCCAGGGGGAGCAGCGGACCACCGCCCTGGCACTGCGGCTGGCGGTCCATCAGGCCGTCACCGAGCGCACCGGTGTGGCTCCGATCCTTCTGCTCGACGATGTCTTCAGCGAGCTGGATGAGGGCCGGGCCGAGCAGTTGGCCCTGGCCCTCCCGGCAGCCCAGACGCTGATCACCTCGGCGCGACCCGAAGATGTCCCCGTGGCCGGCAAGCGCTGGGACGTCGGCGGGGGAGAGCTGCGGGAGGTGGAAAATTGATCCCCTTCGACGAGGCATTGGCCGCCACATTCGCAAAGTTGGGTCTGAGCGAACCGGGCCTCATGTTGGAACTCGACCGAGAGTGGGCCGAGCTGGCAGGCGAACCGTGGACATCGAAAGCGACTCCGCTCTATGTGCGGGCCGGAGTGTTGGTGGTCCAGGGCGACGATCCCGGGTCCGTCGGGTTCCTCCGTTTCGGGGTGACGGAATTGGAGCGGCGCCTGGCGGCGAGGTTCGGAAAGGAGGCGATCTCCCGGGTCGAGGTACGTCCCCCACCGCGGCGCCCACCCCGGCGTTGAGAGGCCTTCAGAGCGCTCTCACAGGGGCGCGATGGGCTTGGGATCGGGGCCTCGATCCCGTATACTTACACAGGTGTAAATCGGCTTCCCACGGGTTGTTCGGCCGTGGGTTCCAGGTCTCCCAAGGAGTGGTGTGACGGCGACGCGCGACAACACATATGCAGCAAAGGACATCACCGTCCTCGAGGGTCTCGAGGCGGTCCGGCGGCGTCCCAGCATGTATATCGGCTCCACAGGGCCCCGCGGTCTCCACCATCTGGTGTGGGAAGTCGTCGACAACTCGGTCGATGAGGCCATGGCCGGACATGCCTCCCGGATCGAGGTCACTCTCCTCGCTGACGGCGGAGTGCGGGTCGTCGACAACGGCCGCGGCATCCCTGTAGACCGCGTCGCAAAGACCAAGCTCTCCGGGCTGACCACCGTCCTCACCACCCTCCACGCCGGGGGCAAGTTCGAGCAGGGTGCCTACCAGGTCTCGGGCGGCCTCCACGGCGTCGGCGTCTCGGTTGTCAACGCCCTGTCCGCCCGCCTGGACGCCGAGGTGCGCAACTCGGGATATGTCTGGACCCAGTCCTTCAAGCGCGGCGTCGCCGTCACCAAAGACCCCGTCAAGGGCGCCGCCGTCAAGCGGACGGGCACCACCATCACCTTCTGGCCCGATCCCGAGGTGTTCATGGAGACCACCGAGTTCGACCTCGAGACGGTGGCGATCCGGCTCCGGGAGATGGCCTTTCTCAACCGGGGCCTCGAGATCACCGTCACCGACGAGCGTCTCGACGAGCCCTCCACCCAGACGTTCCAGTACAAGGGCGGTCTGATCGACTTCGTCTCCCACCTCAACTCCAAGCGCGAGCCGCTCCACCCCCACATCATCGACATCCTGGACGAGGCGAGCGAAGCCGAACTGGAGCTGGCCATGCAATGGACCACCGCCTACAACGAGTCGGTCCTTTCTTTCGCCAACACCATCAACACCCACGAGGGCGGTACCCACGAGGAGGGGTTCCGCAAGGCGCTCACCAAGGCGGTCAACGACTTCGCCCGCTCCAAAGGCCTCCTCAAGGACAAGGACCCGAATCTCACGGGCGAGGATGTGCGCGAGGGTCTGACGGCCGTCATCTCGGTGCGGGTCCGCGATCCCCAGTTCGAGGGTCAGACCAAGACCAAGCTCGGAAACACCGAGATCCGCTCCTACGTCGAGAAGGCCCTCAACCGCAAGCTCCCCGAATGGCTCGAGCGCTACTCACCCGAGGCCCGGCGCATCGTCGAGAAGTCGGTCACGGCCGCCAAGGCGCGGGAGGCGGCGCGCAAGGCCCGCGAGCTCACCCGGCGCAAGTCCGGGCTCGAGTCCGGTGGCCTTCCCGACAAGCTGGCCGACTGCTCGTCACGTGACCCGGGGGAGTCGGAGCTGTTCATCGTCGAGGGCAAGTCCGCCGCCGGGCCCGCCAAGCAGGGCCGCGACTCGCGAACCCAGGCCATCCTTCCCATCCGTGGCAAGATCCTCAACGTCGAGAAGGCCCGACTGGCCAAGGCCCTCCAGAACACCGAGGTCCAGGACATCATCACCGCCCTCGGCACCGGCATCGGCGACGAGTTCGACCTGTCGAAGTTGCGCTATCACAAGGTGATCCTGCTGGCCGATGCCGACGTCGACGGCGCCCACATCCGCACCCTGCTCCTCACTCTCTTCTTCCGCCACATGCGGGGGCTGATCGAGGGCGGCCACATGTACATCGCCCAGCCCCCCCTCTACCGGGTCAAGGTTGGGTCCAAGGTCCATTACCTCACCGACGACGCCGCCCTGCGCGAGTTCCAGAAGGAGCATCCCAAGGTCAAGCCCACCCGGTTCAAGGGCCTGGGCGAGATGAACGCCGCCGAATTGGGTGACACCACTCTCGACCCCGAGAAGCGGACCCTGCTGCGGGTGGAGATGGACGACGCCGCCCACGCCGAGGAGATCTTCACCACCCTCATGGGCGAGGACGTAGCCGACCGCAAAGCCTTCATACAGCAAAACGCCTCAGACGTCCGCTTCTTGGATATATGAGAGTCGGAAGTCGGAAGTCGGAAGTCGGAAGTTTCCGGCCTTCTTCCGTCTTCCGTCTTCCGTCCTCCGACTGAGATCATCATGACGACAGAAACACCACAGCCAGACATCGAGATAACCCAGGAGATGGAGCAGAGCTTCATCGACTACGCCATGTCCGTCATCGTGAGCCGGGCACTGCCCGATGTCCGAGACGGGCTCAAACCGGTCCAGCGCCGCATCGTCTACTCGATGTTCGAGAACAACATCGGGCCCAACTCGGCTCATCGCAAGTGCGCCAAGGTCGTGGGCGAGGTCATGGGCAACTACCACCCCCACGGCGATCAGGCCATCTACGACGCCCTGGTCCGCATGGGTCAGGACTTCTCGATGCGCCACCTGATCATCGACCCCCAGGGCAACTTCGGAACCCCGGACGACCCCCCGGGAGCCTCCCGATACACAGAGTGCCGGCTCACCAAGCTGGCCATGAACCTGCTCGAGGGCATCCGGGAGAACACGGTCGACTTCGAGGACAACTACTCGGGGGAGATGCAGCAGCCCACGGTGCTGCCTGCCCGGTACCCCAACCTCCTGGTCAACGGAAGCCAGGGCATCGCCGTCGGCATGGCCACCAACATCCCGCCCCACAACCTGGGTGAGGTGGTCGAGGCCTGCCTCCACACCCTCGACCACCCCGACGCCACGTCCGAAGACCTGATGAAGTTCGTTCAGGGCCCCGACTTCCCCACGGGAGGATTCCTGGTCGGTCGCCAGGGCATCCGCGACGCACTCACCACCGGTCGGGGATCGGTCAAGATCAGAGCGGTCTGTGACGTCCAGGAGATTCGCAAGGGCCGGACGGGCATCGTGGTCACCGAACTGCCGTACCAGGTCTCGATCGAGCGCATCGTGGCCAAGATCAAGTCGCTCGTCGACGACAAGAAGATCTCAGGCATCGCCGAGATCCGCGACGAGTCGTCCGACAAGGTCGGAACGCGCCTGGTCATCGAGCTCAAGCAGCAGGCCGTCCCCCAGGTAATCCTCAACCAGCTCTACAAGATGACCCCCCTCCAGGAGAGCTTCGGGTACAACGTGGTCGCCCTCGTCGACGGTGTCCCCCGCACCCTGGGCCTGGCGGAGCTGATCGGCTACTACCTCGACCACCAGATGGAGGTCATCGAGCGGCGCACCCAATTCCGTCTCGACGAGGCTCAGGCCCGGGCCCACATCCTCGAAGGCCTCATCGTCGCCGTCGACAACATCGACGAGGTCATCCGGCTCATCCGTGCCTCGGCCGACACCGCCGAGGCACGGAGCGGCCTCATCGCCCGGTTCGAGCTCAGCGAGATCCAGGCCAACGCCATCCTCGACATGCCGCTCCGCCGCCTCACCGCCCTCGAGGTCGACAAGCTGCGGGCGGAGCTGACCGAACTCCACGAGGTCATCGCCGAGCTCTCGGCGATCCTGGCCGACCCGGCCCGGCGCCGTCAGATCATCCGCGACGAACTCAGCGAGATCGGCAAGACCTTCGCCGACCGGCGCCGGTCGGTCATCATCCCCGACGACGGGGACATGTCGCTCGAGGACCTCATTGCCGACGACGAGTTGATCGTCACCGTGTCCCAGACCGGTTACGTCAAGTCGGTCCCGGCCAGCACATATCGCACCCAGGGAAGGGGAGGGCGTGGCATCCGCGCCGCCGACCTGGCCGACGACGATGCCGTGGCCCACATGGTCCACACCACCGCCCACGCCTACCTCCTGTTCTTCACCAACAAGGGCGTGGTCCATCGGGTCCGGGCCCATGAGATCCCGCGTCAGACTCGCACAGCCAAGGGTGTCCTCGCCCAGTCGGTGCTACCTCTGGAGCCCGAGGAGCGAATCCAGGCGATCATCGACACCCGCGACTACGAGACCGGCCGCTATCTGGTCATGGCGACGCGGCTGGGTCAGGCGAAGAAGACAGAGTTCAAGGAGTACGACTCCAAGTACCAGAGCCTCATAGCCATCAAGCTGAGCGAGGACGACGAACTGGTCACCGTGCGCCCGACGAACGGCGAGAACGACATCCTCATCTTCACCGCCAACGGGATGGGAATCCGCTTCGCCGAGACCGACCTGCGCCCGATGGGCCGTGCCACTCAGGGCGTGAGGGGAATCAAGCTCCGGGAGGGAGACCGCGTCGTGGCCGCCACCTCGTCCGTGGCGGGAGAAGAGGTCCTCCTGGTCACGTCCGGGGGTTATGGCAAGCGCACGAAGATGAGCGAATTCCGCCCTCAGTCCCGGGGTGGCGTTGGGCTCAAGGCGTTCAAGCTGACCCGCGTTCGCGGGTCCCTGGTGGGGGCGGCCGCGGTGTCGCCGGGCGACCAGGCCTTCCTCATCTCCTCGAGCGGGATCGCCATCCGCACCCCTGTCGACAAGGTGAGCCGGCAGATGCGCGATTCCACCGGGGTAAAGGTCATCAACGTCGGCGACGGATCGCTGGCGGCCTTCACAGTCATCGCCAACGGCGACGATGAGGAGGAATAGGGCGCCGTCGCCCTCTAACCTGGGAACTCCCTCCACACCCTGAGTCGTTGGTTCAGGCGGGGACTCCCTCTTACACTTCCCAGCGAGGTTCTATGGCAACTGTCAGACGTGTGCGGCGCATCATCCGCAAGATCGATCCGTGGACGGTCTTGAAGGTCTCGGCGATCCTGAATGCCGTCGCCGGCGTGGCGATCGTCCTGGGTGTCGTCATCTTCTGGTCGGTCGTTGACAACGCCGGCATCCCCGATGCCCTCACCGACTTCCTCGTCCGGATCACACTGATCGAGGAGGGGACCGACCCGTTCGCCAACAGTGAGCAATTCTTCCGCTTCGTCGTTTTCGGCTCGATCGTGTGGTGGGCCGTCTCCACCGGATTCATGACGCTGATGTCGGTCATGTACAACCTCGTCACCGACGTCGTGGGCGGCCTCGAGGTTGTGGTCCTGGAGGAGCACCTCGGCACGTCCAACGGCCCGGTTCTCCACCCACCCGCCGGCTACACCCAGACCAACGGCGGCCGCGTCACCCCACCCCCCGAACACGCCGACATCCCCACCGAAGAAGCCCCGGTAGTCCCGATCACATAGTCGAGCCTTGTCCCCCACGAGCGAAGCGAGAGGGGGAAGGGGCCCCCGCGAACGAAGTGAGTGGGGTAGGGGGCAATTGCTCCCTCCAGGACTAGCCATAGGGGAGGTCCGCCACGGGTCCGCCCTGCCCTTCGGGCATCCCCCTACCTCCCACCTCCGCTGCGCTCCGGTGGCAGGGACCTTCCCCCACTGCGTGGGGGACAAACACTGGGTGGGGGACAGACGTGGGGGACAACCTTACGAAGGGGTTCGCTCCCCGATGACCAGGCCCATTTCCACCGCGGCCCGCAGGTAGATCTCGGAATGGCTCCAAGCAGGCGTCGCCGTCGCCGGCTCGA
>DATFFO010000084.1:0-6359 GCA_035250025.1 Acidimicrobiia bacterium | reverse complement strand
CCAGCAGCGTCGCCACCCCGGCGGTGGCGAGGGCGGCGATGATGACCAGGCTGACGTCGACGATCTCACCGATCCCGAACAGGAAGTCGCCCAGGAAGTCGACCGCCCCCAGAGCGCCGATGAGAGCCGAGCCGACCTGCTGGAACACCCGGGCGAGGGCGAGGAGTGCGACTATCCCGGCGGCTCCGGCCAGGACGAGCATCGCTCCCTTCTTGATCCGGTCGGCGCGGGAGGGGATCTCCACATCCTCGGGCCGGATGGCGGTCCGGATCAGAAGCCAGGCTCCCCCCGCTGCCACCAGGAAAACCGGTAGCGAGCCGGCGATGCCGGTCGTCAACGGGTCGAAGACAGTGTGGACGAGTCGGGCGAAGAGCACTCCCACGACCAATCCGGCCGGTATGGCAAGCAGGATCAGGACCAGGTTCGTGACAGTTACCGAGATGTCGCGCATGATGTTGCGAGCGGCGATGAAGCTCAGCGGTACCGAGACGACAACACCGGCGGTGGTGGCGATCAGCGCCAGGAACACGGTCTCGAGGATCTTGTCCCAGGTGATCTTGGCCGTGTCCGAGATGCGCGGCGAGAGCTGGATGGTGTCCGAGAGCGGGCTGACAGTTCCGACCTCGCCGGTGGCTCCGTCGTAAAGAGCCGCCCGCCAGTTGGTCATGTCGGTGTCCGGTGGTCCCTCGAACGACACCTCGATGCCACCGTCGCCCGGCTCGATCGAGGTCACCCGCAATCCGCTGGTCGTGTCCTCGGCGAGCGGTATCGCCACCTGGCCCCGGGCTAGCCCGCTCACCGCCTCGAACGACTCGCCGGTGGTCACGAACTGCACCGCCTCGCTGGCCGGGTCGAGCAGGGCGATGGCGGGGACGTCGGGTTCCCCGGAGAGAATCAGGCTGTGAGTCCCGTTGTCTCCCAGGATCGGGTTGTCCTCGACCCCGTTCTCATTGGCGTCGGTGTAGACCTCGACCCGGTTGCGCCAGGTGCCGATCGGCTCCTGCGTGACCGCCAGCAGTTGTTGAGGCTGGTCCGATTCCCGGTCGGGCAGGATGAACTCGGCGGAGAAGTCCCCATCGGCGTCCGTGGTCACGGCCGCCATCCGCAGCGTGATGGCGAACTCGGAATCGGGGACGAACTCGATCTCGACGTTCTGGCGCGGGTCGAAGCCGGAACCTGTCACGGTCACCGTCTCGCCGGGAGCGGCGCAATCGGGAGTCACGGTGATCCGGTCAGAGGTGGCGAGGGCGGGTCCGCAGGGAACACCGATCTCGGTCTCCACGACCGAGTCGCGGGTGTCGTAGGTGACGAGCTCGGGTTGGGCCAGGGCGCGCAGGATGCGGGCCAGCGATTGCTGGCGTGTCTCCGACGTGATCTCGTCGAGGCTGACCTGGGTCTGCTGGAAGGCGATGGCATAGACGACGATGCCCAGCACGATTCCGAGGATCAGGAACAGAGGGTGCCGGCGACGGCGGCCCTCGCCGGGGGGTTTGGTGTCGCCGCCTTCGAGGCTGGATCCGATCCGGGCCTCCTCCTGGCCGGTCTCGCTGGCCTCGGTGTCGGAGCGGAGGTCAGCCAACTCGTTCTGCCTCCTGGCCGTAGATCTCCTTGAACTTTTCGTCGTCGATGGCAGAAGGGAGGCCATCGAAGACGAGGCGGCCATCGTTGAGGGCAATGGCGCGGTCCGAGTAGCGGTGGACCAGGTCGAGGAAGTGGAGCGAGCACATGACCGTGACGCCGTCTTCGGAGTTGATGCGCTCCAGGTACCGCATGATCGAGTGGGCCAGAACCGGATCGAGGCTGGCGACTGGCTCGTCGGCCAGGATCATCTCCGGATCCTGCATGAGGGCACGGGCGATCCCGACCCGCTGCTGCTGGCCTCCGGACAGCTCATCGGCCCGGGCGTAGGCCTTGGGCCGCAAGCCGACCCGCTCGAGTTGGGCGAGCGCCTTCTCGGTGTCGGCCTTGGAGAACCGGTTCACCAGGGCGAGCGCCGGGTTCGTGTATCCGAGGCGACCCGAGAGGACGTTGGTGATGACCTTGGAGCGGTGGACGAGGTTGAAATGCTGGAAGACCATGCCCACTCGCCGCCGGAATCGGCGTAGATCCTCCTGCGACGCATGAGTCACATCCTCGCCGTTCCAGATGATGCGCCCCTCCGTGGGCTCGATGAGGCGATTGACACATCGCAGCAGCGTCGACTTGCCCGAACCGGAGAGCCCGATCACTGCCAGATACTGGCTGTCGGGAACCTCGAAGCTGACGTCCTGGAGGGCGACGGTCCCGTTCTCGTAGACCTTGGTGAGGTTCTGGACCTGAAGCATTCGTGGCGTCGAACGGTAGCGGGTGGTCTCAGGCGAAGTTGGGGGGGCGGGCCGTCGGCCCGCCCCCCACTGACGCCCGGGATCGATCAGAGATCGTCGAGCGTGATGTCCAGTGCCTGGACGATGGAACGGATGGCGTCGAAGTCCGAGTCGGTCGACTCCGCCAGGTTGTCCCAGCTGTAGGCGTCGAACGCCGTGGCGAACCCTTCCGGGTCGTCAGTGGCGAAAGCGACCATGGCATCCACGATCTGGGTCTTGAGGTCCTCGGGGAACTCAGGGCCGAAGGTGACCCCGTCGTTGGGGATGGGGTCGGAGACCGCCAGGATGCGGACCTGCTGGACAACGTCCGGGAGCTCCTCCCGCAGGTTGCGGCGGGCGTCCTGGACGATGAAGTCGCCGCACTGGATCTCGCCGTCGGCGTTGAGAGCGCAGGAGTCGACGATGTCCTCGGGGATGTCGGCATTCAACGGGTCGCCGTCCCACTGCCCCTCGCCGTCGAGGTTGGTGTAGGGCGAGTAGAACGACGTGCCGAACTCGGCCTCGCCGTTGTAGACGGCCCGGACGGCGCCGTCATGGCTTCCCGTCTCTACGGTCTCACCCCATTCGATCCCCATGTTCTGCAACTGGCCGGCGGGCACCAGATAACCCGAGGTCGAACCGGGATCCGGATACGCCCACGACAGGCCGGCCAAATCCTCGAGGCTTGCGGCGTCGGAGTCCCGAGGCACCAGGTACTGGGCCCAATACTCCGTGTAACCAAAGCGCTCGGCCTTGAGCTGGATATCCACGCCGCACAGCTCGTTGGCGAGGACGTAGGCCTGGGCGGGGATGAAGCCGATGGTGGCGCTGGGATTGGCGCACATCTCTTCGACCGTGGCGGCGTATGACGCCGGCACATCCACCTCGAACGTGAGCCCGGTGGCGGCGTTGAGTGTCTCGGCAAGGAGCTCCCCACCGGCAACGATCTCCTCGGCGGCGACCGAGGGCACGAACAGCACCTGGATCGGGTTGCTCTCCGATCCCACGTCGGAGCCGGCCACCGTGGTCTCGGTCATGGTGGTCTCGGTCATGGTCGTTTCGGTCATGGTCGTTTCGGTCATGGTCGTTTCGGTCGCGGTGGTTTCCGTGGACCCCTCCGTGGTGTCCACCGACCCGCCGTCTCCACACGCCACGACTACGAGGGCGAGCGCCGCGGTGATCGCCACCCATCTCAGTGTCTTCACGTGTCTTCCTCCATTCAGGGGCGGGTGATCTCCCGCCCGGCGGGGCCAGCGTAGAAACGAGTCGGCATCACGTGCCAACCGATCTGACCAGTGTTACGAAACTTTTCCAATCCTCGACGTCGCGGGCTCCCTCGACCGGTTCGTTCCAGGGGCGCACGAACCGGGCAACGGTCCTGTCGGGACGGTTGGCGACCAGCTTCTCGATGTTGTGGGGAGCGTCCTCGAGGTAGACATCGCAGTCGATACCCGATTTGTCGTCGAGGATGTGTACCTCGCGGGTGGGGATGCGATGGTCGGCCAACCAGGCGAAGGTGTCGTGGATCGCCCACGGCGGCTTGGTCGTCAGGATCACTACCTGATGCTTCAGCTTGACCAGTTGCCACAGGGCTTCGACGGCGCCGGGGTAGGTCTCCAGATGGCGGAAGAGGCTGTGACCGTCGTGGTCCCGGGCCCATCTCCAGAACTCGCCCATATGCCGGAAGTGGGTCAGCGACGGGATGGCGTTCCAGGCCTTGACGGCATCGAAGGCGACGTCGGCTCCGAAGTCCTGGTTGTAGCGGTTGATCCAACCGGAGTTGAAGTCCGCCACCACCCCATCAAGATCAATCCCAAGACGCATCCCGCGTGAGAGTAGGAGGTCGTGGGGTCAGGAGTGCCGTCGCGGCGAAGTGACGGAAGTCGGAAGGCGGAGGGCGGAAGAAGGACTGGATGCGTTGGCCCCCGAGCGCGAGGCGCGTGAACCTCGAAGAGTCGGTCGTGGTCGCCAGACTTCCGACTTCCGACTTCCGTCTTCCGTCCGGCGGGCGAGCCCCGAGGGCCCAGCGGCCAGGATCTACACCACCTGAACCCATCCCACTACTTCTGGGACTCGGCGGCGGAGGAGCCAGCCGGCCAGGAGCATGGAGAGGCCGTACCAGAACAGGCCCCACACGATGGCGACGAGGCCGGTTATCCACGGGGCGATGACCTCGCCGAATGAGACGGTGAGGACTGCGGCTGAGGCGGGGATGACGAGCAGGAGCCCGATCACGAAGAACGACACTACTTGGCTCACGAGTGCCAGCAGCCCCTGCTCGGTGGCCTGGGCGAAGACATCGGTCCCCTCGCGGGGCAAGCGCAAAGGCGTGACGATCGAGACCACGTTGCCCACCGCCAGGAGGCACAGCACCGCCCCCACCGCCATCGGGACGACCAGGCCCAGCCAGCGCCAGCCCGAGGAGAACCACGCGAAGAGGACCCCGAGGAAGAGGGCCTCGATGAGGAGACCGGTCATGGCGGCCATGTTCTTGCCGAGGATGATCGACCTCGCCTTGGCGGGCAGGGCGAACAGATAAGAGGCGGCGTTGCGTTCCCAGCCGAATTGGTTGAGCGCCACCGGGAGGCCGACCATGAGAACCAGGACCGGGGCGAGCATCGGCAGCCATTCGCGGTTCCGGAAGCGGGCGAAGCCCTCCGAGCCGACCACTATCGCCGCCACGGCCAGACCCACGAAGATCACCGTCCCGGTCCACACCAGCCGTTGGCGGGGGTCACGGACGTAGAAGCGCAGTTCCTTGCGGGCCATCATGAAAGGGACTTCCCAGCGTCCCCGGGCCAGGCCGTTGCGACGCCGGACAGAGGATTGCGACGACTCCTGGCGCGGCGTCACCAGCAGCCAGCGCAGGACGCGTTCCCAGGCCACCATCAGGACCAGGACCCACGTGGCCGCAACCAACAGGCCGACGAGAGCGCCGCGCCAGTCGCCGCTCCAGGCCGACGAGATGGCGTGAGCGGGGGCGGCGGGGGGCACCATCCACCAGAAGGTGTCGAGGGGATGGGTGATCACCGCCTCGGTCAGTCCGAGCCGCTCAATGGCTCCCCGCACACCCTGATAGCCGGCGAAGCTCCCCAGGCCGATGCCCATGATCAGGAACACGGCCAGGTCCCGGCCACGGCGGGAGTGCAGCACCGCCGAGATGAGGGTCGTGAACGCCTGGGAGCCCACGACAAGCATGACCACGAAGACGAGCGAGCTGGGGACAGTGAGAAGCACCGCGCTGGGCTGGTGCAGGACTGTCACGCCCGCCAGCGCCAGCACGACCAGGATGGGTGGTGATACCAGGGCCGCCGCCGTCAACCCGCTGACGAGACGGGGCCGCGAAATGGGCAGGGTGGCGAGTTGTTGGGGGTCGAGGTTGTCGTCGATCGGAAAGATGACGACGGGGAGGGCCACCCAGGCCACGAAGACGATCACGGCTGCCCAGGCCAGATAGTCGGGGAGCGGCCCGGCTCCCAGGCTGGTGAGCATGTCTACGTGCGCGGTGGCGGCCCGCCATCCTGCCCAGCCCACGAGACCGAGGATCAGCGGGAGGCCGATCTTGCGCTGGCGGTCCGTGCGGAGGCCGTTCCAGAACAGCCGGGCCTTCAGGCCGGCGAGCTCTCGAACCATGCCATTCCCCGTTCCTCGTCGGCCCCGCCCACGGCGGCGATGAAGGCGTCCTCGACGTTGGACACGCCCATGCGTTCGCACAGTCCGGCGGGCGTGTCCTCGAGCATCAACCGGCCGTGGCTCATGATGCCGATCCGGGTGCAGAGCTTCTCGACCAGGTGCATCTCGTGGGAAGAGAACACGATCGTGGCCCCCAGCTCGGTGTAGCGAGAGAGCATCCGCCGGATCAGGCGGGCCGAGACCGCATCGACACCCTCGAAGGGCTCGTCGAGGAAGAGCACCGGGGGCCGGGCGATGATCGCCGCCGCCAGAGCGACCTTCTTGCGCATGCCCCGGGAGTAGTCGCCCACCAGCTTTCCGGCGTCGGCCTCGAGATCCATCATC
>DATFFO010000083.1:0-4721 GCA_035250025.1 Acidimicrobiia bacterium | reverse complement strand
TTGGGCGACGCACCACTGTGTAGCTCAGCTGCGAGCTTCGATGATCTTGCTGATCGCCAGCTCCGCCGCCCGGGAGCGGACCCTGTCCGGGGGTCCATCCAGGTGGTGTTCGGTGGCGAACGCGTCCCCGTCCCCCGCCAGACCCACGAACACCGTCCCCACGGGTCTGTCCTCCTCGGTCTCGGGTCCGGCGACACCGGTGGTGGCCACGCCGATGTCGGCGTTGAGAAGGCGTCGTACCCCGGCGGCCATCTCCTGGGCGGCGGAGGCCGAGACGACCGGTCCCCGCCGAACACCGAGGACGTCGAACTTGACCTCGGCGTCGTATGCGACCACGCCACCCAGGAACCAGTCCCCCGATCCGGGGATGGCGACCACGCGGGCCATCACCAGGCCGCCGGTGCAGGACTCGGCGACCGCCACGGTCACGGCGTCGTTGCTCACGCCGGCAGGCTACCCACGACTGCCGTCCCTAATCGCCTACACGGCGGCATGTCTGCTGGCACCGGGAGCAATCGTACCGTCGGCTCCCTACCCTGAGGCGGTGCAGCGTCCTGCAGGTCCGGCACGCTCGGACGGCCCTCCTCGCCATGGATGATGTCCCGATAGTCGGAGGGGAGGCGGCTTCGCCGTCATCGGGTGACGGCTGGCGGCCGCCGGTGGCTGTGGCCGGTCTCGTGCTCGTGGCCTTCCTGGGGGTGATCGGCGCCATCACGCGGGGGGACACACCAGTCACGACCACCACCACGATCACGCCGATCGAGGACGCCTCCAATCTGGTGCCGTCCCAACTGACATGGCGGACCACAACCGGTCTCGACGACCTCACGCTGGTCCACGATCTGGTGGGGTGGCAAGGGGTCTACCACCTGGTCGGCCGCGATCGGCGAGGGCTGGTCCTGGCCTCTTCGGAAGACGGTGCCCTCTGGATCGAGGAGGAGCTGCCGCCCGGGCTCGACCCGACGATGGCCTTCGACGGGTTCTACCAGCCCGTGGGCGACGTCCTGTACCTGGGTGTCGGCGTCTCTCCGCCCGACGACCAGCCGGGCTTGTGGTGGAGGACCGGGAGGACCCGATGGGCGACTGCGAAGCTCCCGGCATCGTCGCCCTCTACTGTGACCGGCCTGGGCGCCATTGCCGACGACGTCGTGGTCACGGGTGTCGAGGGCCAAGCAGGGCAGGTCGACTTCCCGGTTACGGCTCTTCCGGATAGCTGGCAGGAGCTGATGGCGGCCGGTCAGGCCCACGTCTCGTTCGGGTCCGGTGGCACGTCCGCCTTGCTGTGGATCGGGCCCCACAGGGTGGCAGCCACCGAGTTCCCCGGGGCGGCGCCGGAGTCGCGGCCCGAGACTGGCGATGCCGTGGGCTGGATCGGGTCGCCCGCCAACGGCTTCGAGCCGGTTTCTGTGCCGGCATTCTTCAAGCTCATCGGCACCAACGACTCTGGAGAAGCCTTCGGCGTGACCGACGCCGGAAGGCTTCTCGTGTCGGCCAACGGCCGCAAGTGGGACGACCTCGGGTTGGCAACGGGCTTCATCAGCGACGGCGTGGCAGCCTGGGCGGGAGGATGGCTGGCCTCGGCCTCGCCCACCACTCTCTCGTACAGCGCCGGCCAGGAGTGGACGCCGCGGGGACCGGAGCCGATCCCCACCGACGCCGTCCTCAGGAACATGTCGGCATCCGATGCCGGGGTGGCGGCGATCATGGACCGGACCGCCTGGCTGGAGCGGACCGCCCGCGTCGAAGTGCCCAGCATCGAGGGACATCGAGTCCTGTTCGATATGAACGCCGGCACCGTCATCCTGACCGCCGACCTGCGGACACTGGCGGAGATCGAGGCCGACCCTGACGCAGAAGGGATCGTGGTCCTCGACGGCGAGCATCTCGTGTTCAACGACCCGCTCACCGGGCACCCGGTCGCCCGGGTGGTTGTGGATGACTGGAACCGAGCCTGGGCCGAGTCCCGGGCACCGAACCCGGACGAGGTATCGGTGGTGCATTCGTTCGACACCGAGTCGTGGAGCGTGCTGAGTGTCGACGCCATCACGGGAAGCCAGAGCAGCCAGGCCCGGTCGATCCACCTCGCCGGCGACATCGGCCTGCTGGTGGGGGCCGAGGAGCCGTCCGTCTGGCTGGCGACGTGGGAGACGGGCTGAGTTATCAACCGGCCGACGGGCCCCGCAGCAGGTCCTCGAAGGGGGTCAAATGCTCGTAGGGGTCGACCGGCCCGGCGTCGCTGGAGGCCATCAGGACGGCGAGCTCGCGCCCGGCGCGGGAGATGCGTCCCGAGAGAGTGCCGTCGGCCGCTACCCCGCCGCTCCCCCAATCCTCGGTGGCCGCGAAAACGGCGGTCGGGACCACGACTGCCCGCAGGTAGGTGAAGAGCGGCCGGATGGCGTGCTCCAGGGCGAGGGAGTGACGCGGGGTGCCGGCGGTGGCGCCGATGAGCACGGGCTTGCCATCCAGAGAACCCTGCGGGAGGACGTCGAAGAACGTCTTGAACAGGCCGGTGTACGAGGCGCTGAAGATCGGGCTCACGGCGATGAGGCCATCGGCACCCACCACGCTGTCGAGGGCGGCCGCCAGCTTCTCGCCGGCGAAGCCGGTCAGCAGGTTGTTGGTGAGGTCGTGGGCATGATCGCGGAGCTCGACCACCTCAGTGGCGGTTACCGCTCCCAATTCCCCCAACCCCGACTCGGTTGCCTCGGCCAGACGATCCGCCAGCATCCTCGTCGACGACGGCTGGCTCAGCCCGGCGGTGACAACTGCCAGCTGCCGCTCCGTCATCCCACGCTCTCCGCCATCACTTCCAGCGTACCGGCATCAGCGCCCTCGTCCGAGGCCTCCGCCGCCCTCGCCGCGGAGACCCGGGCGGAATGGGTAGGACCGTCGGGGACGTGGGCCGGGCGCAGCGCTTCGAACTCCTTGCGCAGCACCGGCACCACCTCCCCGCCGAGCATCTCGAGTTGTTCGAACACGGTCGAGAGCGGGAGGCCGGCGTGGTCCATCAGGAACATCTGCCTCTGATAGTCCCCGAAATGGTCGCGGAACTCGAGGGTCCTGTCGATGACCTGCTGGGGTGACCCGACCGTGAGTGGGGTCTGGGCCGTGAACTCCTCGAGCGACGGCCCGTATCCGTAGACCGGGGCGTGGTCGAAGTAGGGGCGGAACTCACGAACCGCATCCTGGGAGTTCTTGCGCATGAAGACCTGCCCGCCAAGACCGACTATCGCCTGATCGGCGGAGCCGTGGCCGTAGTGCTCGTAGCGCGACCGGTAGAGCTCGATCAGCCGGGCGAAGTGATCCTTGGGCCAGAAGATGTTGTTGGCGAAGAAGCCATCGCCGTAGAAGGCCGCCTGTTCGGCGATCTCGGGGCTGCGGATCGAGCCGTGCCACACGAACGGTGGCACCCCGTCGAGGGGCCGCGGCGTCGACGTGAACGAATGGAGCGGTGTCCGGAACTTCCCCTCCCAGTCGACTATCTCCTCCCGCCAGAGGCGATGGAGGAGGTGGTAGTTCTCGATCGCCAGCGGGATGCCGTCGCGGATGTCCTTGCCGAACCAGGGATAGACCGGGCCGGTGTTGCCTCTGCCCATCATCAGGTCGACACGCCCGTCGGCGAGATGCTGGAGCATGGCGTAGTCCTCGGCGATCTTCACCGGGTCGTTGGTGGTGATGAGGGTTGTCGACGTGGAAAGGATCAACCGATTGGTTTGGGCGGCGATGTATCCCAGCATCGTGGTGGGCGACGAGGGGACAAAGGGCGGGTTGTGGTGCTCTCCGGTGGCGAACACATCGAGACCCACTTCCTCGGCCTTGAGGGCAATCGCCACCATCGCCTTGATCCGCTCGTGCTCGCTCGTGACGCGCCCGCTGGTGGGATCGGTGGTCAAGTCTCCGACCGTGAAGACTCCAAATTGCATCGCGGCTCTCCTAACTGGTTGATGTGTCAACTGTTGCAGAGAACAACCGTCTCGCCCGAGTCGATATTCCGCTCCCCCGATGAATCGGCGACCGCGAGACGGTCAGACCTGAGTGGACTCCACCCGGGATCCGCCTGGCCAGTGGGCGGACCGCACGATCGGCGAAGGCCTGCCGCGGACGTTCACCCGGCGTTGGGTGGTCCTGCCGTCGCGCAGCTCCCGTCGGTACCGACCCGCCGATTGGGTCGACACGCTCGTCGTCGTCGGCAGGGGCGAGGTCGAGATCGAGTGTGTCGGTGGCACGAGGCAACGGTTCGGAGCAGGCGAGATCCTGTTCCTGGACGGGCTCCCGTTGCGGGCGTTGCACGGCCCGGGACCTGGTTCCACCCTGCTCATAGCCGTTTCCCGCCGATCCTCCCGGCGCCGGCGTAGTGTCCCCGAGATGGACGACCACTCGCTGGATGGCACCGCCTGGGTCGTCACAGTGGTGGACGGCGCCAAGGTGGAGGGGGCCGCCCGCAACTCGATCCGCTTCGGGGACGGGCGGGTCGTCGGCCAGGTCGGGATCAACCGCTTCTCCGCCACTTGCGTCTTCGCCGACGGCCGCGTGACGGTCGGACCGATCATGTCGACCTTGATGGCGGGACCCGAGGCCACGATGGAACTGGAGTCGTCCTTGCTCGGCGCTCTGGAAGGCGAGCACCCCTTCTGGATCGAGGGTTCGAACCTCTTCATCGGTGCCGTCGCCAGCGGCATCGCCCTCCGCCGTCTCGGGCCGGCGCCGGTAGCGGGGACCGT
>DATFFO010000082.1:0-59394 GCA_035250025.1 Acidimicrobiia bacterium | reverse complement strand
TACGCCGAACCGGGCGCCAAGGGCGACACTCGGACCGGGGCCACCAAGCCCATAACACTCGAGACGGGCCTCGTGGTCCAGGCGCCCTTGTTCGTGGAACAGGGTGACCGCGTCAAGGTGGATACCCGCTCCGGCGAGTATCTCACTCGGGTGTGACGGGCCTCGAGCCCCGGGACCTGGCCCTCCAGACGCTCTATCAGTTGGATCGCAGCGGCGAGGCCGGGCCGCTGGAGGGCCTGCCCGCCAAGGCCAGACGACTGGTGGAGGGCGTGATCGCTCGGACGGCAGAACTCGACCCGTCGATCGAATCGGCCAGCGAGCACTGGACGGTGGATCGAATGCCCGTCGTCGACCGGGCCATCCTGCGTCTCGGGCTGTACGAGCTCCGCCACGAACGCGATACACCGGCCGCCGTGATCGTCAATGAGGCCGTGCGTTTGGCCAAGACCTACTCGACACAACGATCGGGGTCATTCGTGAACGGCGTCCTGGCCTCCCTGGCCTCCACCGAACGCCCCCCACCCTGAGCCTTGTCCCCTGAGCGCTGAGTTTGTCCCCCTGAGCGCTCAGTTTGTCCCCCTGAGCGCAGCGAAGGGGAAAGGGGTCCCCGCCGGCGGAGCGTCAGCGGAGCCGGTGGGGTAGGGGGCAATCGCTCCCAACAGGATTGCCTGTAGGGAGAGGTTCGCGACGGGTTCGCCCTGCCCCTTCGGGGCACCCCCCTACCTCCCACCTGCGCTTCGCTCCGGTGGCAGGACCGCGCTTCAGCTTTCGCTGATGAGCGGCACGAACGCCACCGCCTCGTGGGGCTCACGGACGAACTCGTCGCCACGGCGCTCGATGACCCACAGACGCTGGGAGGGTCGGCTGCCGAGGGGGATGACGAGCCGGCCTCCGTCGGCCAGCTGCTTTTCCAACCCGGGGGGCGTGTGGCGGGTGGCGGCGGCGACGAGGATGGCATCGAAGCGGCCCAGGTCCAGGGCGGCGGCATCGCCCCGGTGGCAGACGACGTTGTCGTAGCCGAGTTCGATGAGCCGGTCCTTGGCTTGTGCGGCCAGATCGGGGCGCACTTCCACGGTCACGACTTCGGAAGCGATCTCGGCAAGCACGGCGGCGGCGTATCCGGAGCCGGTGCCCACGTCGAGCACCCGGTCCTCAGGCCCAACCCGAGCGAGTTCGACCATGCGGGCCACGATGTAGGGCTGCGAGATGGTCTGACGGCCTCCGATCGGGAGGGCACGGTCCGAATAGGCGGTCGCCCTCATCTCGGGAGGGACGAAGAGGTGACGCGGCACCCGCCGCATCGCCTCGAGCACCTCGCCGTCGTTCACTCCGCGGCGCCGGATGTCCCGTTCCACCATCGCGTGGCGACGGGCGGCGTACGGGTCGGCGGTCAGGTCTTCGTCCGGAGCCATTCTCCGACGGCCTCGCTCTCGCGCTGGCGGGCGGCCACGTTCGCCTCCATCAGCTCGATGTTCTGAGCCATCGCCTTGTTGGCTTGCGGGACGGGAGTCTCGGCGAAGAAGGCCTTCACGTCGGCGGCTACCTGGGGCTGGGAGAGGGCGGGGAGGCCCTCCATCAACCGGCGGAATGTCATCGGCGGGAACATCTTCATCGCCTCGTCCCAGCGACGCCGGATCTCGGCCCAGAGGTCGGCGCCGGCATCCCGGTTGGACATGAGCGAAGCCTGGACCCAGGACCCGTCCTGGTTGCGGATCCGACCGTCGTACGTGGCTGCGATGGTTTCCCGGCCCAGGTCCTGGTTGTCGAAAGCGGTGAGAGCCCGGAGGAACCGCAATTGCTCCTGGGGGTTGTCCGAGGTCTCGTAGCGATCCAGGAAGCGGGCATGCATGTCGGCCTCGCCCGTGGAGGCGACGACCCCGAGGGCGGCAGTCAGGAGCTCGGCGTCGGGGGCCGTCCCGTTCTCCAGGTAGTCGACGACCGCTTCTCGTGCCCATTGGATCGTCTCGGGATCCTGCCCGAGACCTCCCATGACGGCCAGGGCCTGGCCCCGTAGCCGGCGGACGAGGTCCGAGTCGGCGGCGACGGCGCTGCTCCCGAGACGCTCGAGTAGCGGAGCCACGACCTTCTGGGTGAAGGCGGCGAAGGCGTCGCGGTCGGCATCGGCGACGAGGTGGTGGTCCACCCACCCGAGGACCCGGAACACGAGCTGCCAGATCGCCTGTTCGGACTCGGTGGAGAAGGCGCTGAGCAGTTCCAGCACCGATCCCATCTCGGCCTGGCCGGTCTGGGCAAAGGCGAGAGCGTCGTAGAGGAGCACGTAGCGCTCGTTGGGCCCGAGGGAGCCGAGATTCTCGATGAGGCCGTCGAGAAGTGAATCCGAGTAGAGGACGCGATAGAAGCCCGAGCCGCCGGCGTTAGCCGTTACCCACTCGACGTTCGAGCCGAGTTCGACCTCGGTCTCGGCCGAGTCGAGCAGCAGCTTGCGCTCGAAGGGGGCACCCCCGGCCACGCCTCGGAGCTGGAGCGGGATCTTCCACAAGGTCTGGTCGGTCTCGTCGGGGATGGCGAGGAAGCGGCGCTGGGAGAGTCTGAGCGTCCCATCGGCCAAGGCGGCGTCGATCTGGGGATAGCCGCCCTGGAGGATCCAGGTGTCCATGATCTCGCCGACCGGCCAATCCGAGGCCCCGTCGAGGCCGGCCCACAGGTCGGCGGTGACGGTGTTGTCGTAGGCATGGCGGCGCAGGTAGTTCCCCACTCCCTCGCGGAACTCGTCCTCGCCGATGAACTGCTCGATCATGCGCAAGACCGACGAACCCTTGCCGTATGTGAGGGCGTCGAACATCTGGTCGGCTTCCTCGGGGGACCTCACCTCGAACTCGACGGGCCGGGTAGTGGTGAGGTGGTCGACCTCCATCGCCCACGGACGTTCTACGGCGTTGAAGGCCAGCCAGCGCTTCCACTCGGGCCGTCTGGCGTCGGTTGCCTTCATCTCCATGAAGCTGGCGAACGCCTCGTTCAGCCAGATCCCTTCCCACCAACCCATCGTCACCAGGTTGCCGAACCACTGGTGGGCGATCTCGTGGCCGATCACGTCGAGGATCCGCAATTTTTCGGCCTGCGAGGCTTCGGCGGGCTCTATCAAGAGCGCCGTCTCCCGGTAGGTGATGGCGCCGACATTTTCCATGGCCCCGAAGGCGAAATCAGGGATGGCTACGTGGTCGAGCTTGTCGCCCGGATACGGGATCCTATAGTAGTCGCGCAGGTAGCGGAAGCAGAACTGGGCGCAGTCGAGGGCGTAATCGGCCAGGTGGAGCTTTCCCCGGGGGGAGATGACCCGGGTTGGGATCCCGTCCACATCCATGACGGGGGTGGCCTCGAAGGGCCCGACCACGAATGCGACTAGATAGGTCGACATCTTCATGGTCTCGGCGAAGCTGATGGCCACGCGCCCGTCGGCCAGAGCGTCCCTCCCCGTCTCGCGGGTATTCGTGATCGCCGTCAGGTCCGAGGGGATGACCAATGTGGTCTGGAAGGTCGCCTTGAAGTCCGGCTCGTCCCAGCATGGAAAAGCACGACGGGCATCGGTGGACTCGAACTGCGTCGTGGCGATGACCTGCTCGTTCCCGTCGACGTCGGTGAACCGCGAGCGATAGAACCCGCGCAGCTGGTCGTTGAGGGTGCCCGTGAAGTCGATACGGAGCTCCCAGCTGCCGGGACCTGCCTCGGTCTCCAGGGCCAGGGACACCCGCTCGAGGTCGGCGTCGTACCGGGGAGAGGCGCCGATGGTGGTGGTCCCATCGGTGATCTGGGCGGAGACGATCTCGAGCTCGGCGGCATTCAGGGAGATCTCGCTCACGGTCGTCTCCACCGTCACGTCGATGGTCTCGCTCCCCGCAAACGTGAACGAGCTCAAATCGGGCTCGAGACGCAGGCGATAGCTCCTGGGAATGACCGTACGGGGAAGCCGATGGGGATTGTCGGACACGGGGAAAACCTCGAGCTTGGAAGCGATGGTCATCGTACCGGCTCCTTCAGGCTCGCATACCTGGATGGCCCGCCAGAGCTCCCATGGTGCGGCGCCCGCCGGGGTCTCCCGCCGTCACCGGCACCAGGCAAATCTCGTCAACCCCCGCCTCGAAGTAGGCCGATACGCGCTCGGCCAGGGCCCCGCCCGGGCCGACCAGACCCAACTCCTCGTCGAGGCCGGGCGGAATTGCCGCCGCCAGTTCCCGGGGGTGGGGGCGGGTCCGGGCGTACTCCACGAGTCCGCCGAAGCCGGCTTCAGTGATGATCTCGGCGTAGCCCGGCGCGGCGAGGTAGCTCGCCCGGGCGGCGGCCATCTGAGCCCGGCCCTCGGGGGTGGGATCCGCGGCGGCGACGAGCCAGGCGGCCACGGGCGGTCTCGGGACCCCCACCCGTTCAGCCAGGGCTGTCGCCGAATCGACGATTCGCCGGACGGCGGCGACGCTGACCATGTTGACCACGATCCGGTCGGCGACGCGGACAGCCGCCTCGAGGCTCCTCTCGCCGAAGGCCGCCAGCGTCACGTGCGCTCCCGGAGCGGCCAGCCGGAGGCGGAATCCATGGCTGGAGGAGAGGTCGCCGTCCTGACTCGAGCGCTCCCCGTCGAGCAGGGCGCGGAGCAGGGTCGCCGTTTCAACCATATGGGCAGTGGTCCGGTGCCAGGGGCGCCCGTGCCACTGGGCAACCACGACCGGCGACGAGGCCCCGATGGCGACGGCGACCGGTCGTCCTGTCAGGTCGCTCACCGAGGCGACGCCCATCGCCATCGTCGTCGCCGTGCGGACGCCGACCGCCAGAGGGCCGATGGTCAGGTCGAACGGCGCCGACCTCCCGATGGCGGTGGCGAGGGCGAAGGCGTCGTAGGTCGCCATCTCGCCGATCCAAATTCGCCGGTACTCGAGTTGGGAAGCGAGCGAGGCCACTTCGAGATTCTCGCTGCCGGGGCGATCCTGCCAGAGCGGCACGACCACCGACAAGCTCGATGTCACACCCCGAACCGCGACCGGTCGACGATATGACGGCGATGGGTGCCCCGGCCGATGATGCGCTCGCCGACACGGGCCGTCACCTCGAAGGTCAGACGGGGCCCGGCGGCGGCCACCAGCTCGGCGGTGACCTCGACCTCTTCACCTTCTCGCCCAGCCGACTCGTGAGAGACGTCGACGTGCGTCCCCACCGTGGTCTGGTTGGCGGCTTCGAGCAGGGGCTGCACGGCGGTGGTCGCCGCCTGCTCCATCAACGAGATCATCTCGGGAGTGGCCAAGACCACAACGGGGGCCAGGTGGGCGGGGCTCATCTCGGACGTGACTGTGACCCGCACCGTGTATGCCAGGCCGACCGTGGGGTACTCAACGACCACGCGACCACGCTAACGAGACCGAGCGGCCCCGGCGGCACGCGCTGACCTCATCCAACCGGACGCCGCCCGCGGCGCACCCGCCATGCCGACACCGGGCCCAGCCGCTGGGCGGGGGGCAGACCGGATCGAACGTCCTGGAATGTCCTCCAGGCGAGGGCGAGGATCACAACCACGAGGGGGATGGCGAGCCACACCTCGGGTGGCGTCTGACCCGCCATGGCGGCCTGCAATGCCGTGACTTCGAAGGGGGCCGTGGCCAGGGTCAGGCCGTCCTGGGAGACGGCGACGTCATAAAGACCTGGATCGAGATTCGGCACGGTGCGCTCCACCGTGGCGTTGCCGCTGACGACGTCCACCGGATCGCCCAGAGCTCTCCCGGCGATCGCCAGTTCGACGCTGTCGAGACCGGGGATGGCCTGATTCAGCGCAAGGGTGAACTCCACGACGGACCCGGGCGGGCCCGATCCTGGATCTATGGTGAAATGGCCGACCGTGAGCTGTGACCGGCCAATCTCGTGGGCGTCGCCATCCGCTTGCCCCCCAGCTCCGAAACCCGAGCCCTCGTCTGTGAACGGCAGCGTGATCGCTGTCGTAACCGCCGGCAAGGTAGTTGTCGTCGACGAGGTGTCGTCGGGCCCGCTGGTCGTGGTCGTCGAGGAAGGGTCGATCGTGGTGGTCGTGGACTCTTCCGGTGTGACCGGGAACGGGGTGGTGGTCGTGGTCGTGGAAGGCGGCGTGGTGGTGGTGGCGGTGGTCGTAGGTGGGCCCGTAGTGGTTGTCGGGGGAGTAGTAGTCGTGGTCGCGATCGTGGTCGTTGTGGTGGTCGGAAGGGTCGTGGTCGTGGTCGTCGGAATCGTTGTGGTGGTCGGAAGCGTCGTGGTCGTGGTCGTCGGAATCGTCGTTGTGGTCGTGGTCGTCGGAATGGTCGTCGTGCTCGTTGTGGTCGTGGTGTCATCGGAGCCGGTGACGACTATTTGCTGGGAGGCGAATCCTCCCAGCAGTCCGGTGGCTGTCACCGTGTTCTGACCAGAGGCGGCATCTTCAGGAATCTGGAACGAGACTTCGAATTCGCCATCGTCGTCCGCCAGGACCGTGGTTACGGGCGTGTCCTCCATGGCGATGGTTACGAGCGCCAGCAGCGGGAAGTCCTCGCCCTCGACCGTCACGAACTCGCCCGGTGACACCGGGGAGGGCTCGACCTCGATTTCGGCCGCCATTGCCGGAGTTGCGACCACGAGCATCACGAGAAGGCCGGCCATCACGACGACCAGGCGATGCCGCAGCCTGCTCCGTCTCTGCCATGCCATTTCCGTCACTCCCTACGCCCTCTGGTAGAGAATGTAGCGGGGGTCGTGGTTATAGGAAGCCACAGCTTCTCTGATCGCGCGGGTGGTGCTTGACTTGACCGTTCGACTTCACCTGACGAGAGAGGTATTCGCTATGGCGGTCGCGGCCCGGGCCGAACAGGCTACGAAGGTGTACGGCATGGGGGATGCCTCGGTCACGGCCCTCGATGACGTCGATCTGGAGCTCGAGACCGGCCGCTTGACATCGATCATGGGACCGTCGGGCTCGGGAAAGTCGACGCTGATGCATTGTCTCGCCGGCCTCGACCGTCTCACCTCCGGCCGGGTGCTGTTGGGCGAGACCGATCTCGGAACCCTTTCCGACGATGAGTTGACGCGGCTGCGACGGGACCGGGTCGGGTTTGTGTTCCAGGCGTTCAACCTGATCCCGACGTTGTCGGCGGCGGAAAACATCGATCTCCCCGCCCGCATCGCCCGAGCCGACATCGATCCCGACTGGCGCCGTGAGGTGATCGGGATCCTGGGGCTCGAGGATCGGCTCGAGCACAGGCCCAGCGAGCTCTCCGGCGGTCAACAGCAGCGGGTGGCCGCCGCCCGGGCACTGGTCCGTCGTCCGGAGATCGTCTTCGCCGATGAGCCGTCGGGGAACCTCGACACCAAGTCCGCCGCCGAGTTGCTCACGTTTCTCCGCCATGCCGTGGACGAGTTCGGCCAGACCATCGTGATGGTCACTCACGACCCGTCCGCCGCCGTGTACAGCGACCGCGTCGTGTTCCTGCGCGACGGGAGTGTCGTCTCGGAGTTGCGGGAGCCGTCGGTCGAGTCGATCTTCGACCGGCTCAAGGAACTCGAAACCTGATGTTGCGCGTCGCCTTCCGCAATCTGGCGGACCACAAGCTGCGCACCGTCCTCCTGGGCCTGGCGATCGTGGCCGGGGTCGGCTTCGTCACCGCCTCCTACGTCTTCACCGATTCGCTCAGCGCAGCTTTCGACCAGGCGTTCGCCGCCGGGGCGGAGGGCATCGACATCGTGGTCCAATCCGCCGAGGAGCCCGAGACGTCGCCCGGAGGAGAGGCATTCACTCGCATCGATGCCGGCCTGGTCGATGAGGTGGCGGCGATCGACGGTGTCGAGTCCGTTTTCCCGTTCATCCAGTCCTTCGTCACGCTGGTGGTGGAAGGCGAGGAACGGCCGCCGTTCGGGCCGCCCGATCTGGGCATGAGCTGGTCGGGGAGCGGGTACTTCGAGATCGACGGCGGTTCAGCCCCCGGCGGTTCGGACGAGGTCGTGGTCGACTCGGCCAGCGCCGCCAACCGGGGCATCTCCATCGGTGACACGGTCATGGTGGCGGGGCCGTCGCGGGCGGAGAGCTTCGAAGTGGTGGGCACGTTCGGTTTCGGGACCGGCGGCTCCGGCTTCGGTGCCACCTTCCTCGGCTTCACCCCCGAGCGTGCGGCCGAACTGCTCATGCTCCCCAACAAGGTGAACTCCATCGATGTGGTGGTGGAGGACGGAGCCGACCTCGCCGCCGTGATCGCCTCGATCAACGCCGTCCTCCCGGAGGATGTCGAAGCGCTGGACTCCCGCGCCGCCGCCGAGGACCAGGCGGCCCAACTCCAGGAGGGGATCGGGTTCTTCAACACATTCCTGCTCGTATTCGGGGCCATCGCCCTTCTCGTTGGCTCCTTCGTGGTCTACAACGCCTTCCGGGTGGTCGTTGCACAACGGGGCCGGGAGCTCGCCCTCATGCGCGTCCTGGGGACGACCCGACGCCAGCTCATGTGGTCGGTCCTGGTCGAGGCGCTAACGGTCGGGTTCCTGGCGTCTCTCATCGGTCTGGGGGCGGGGTTGGGGCTGGCCGTAGGGATCCGGGCTCTCCTGGCCGCCATCGGCACCGAGCTCCCGGACGCCGGCCTCGTTCTCGCCCCCCGCACCGTGGTGGTGGGACTGGTCGTCGGCGTCATCACGACGCTCCTGTCGGCGTTGCTCCCCGCCCTCCGCACGACCCGGATCAGCCCCATGGAGGCGCTCCGGGATCAACCCGAGCTGCGCAGGATCCGGCGGTGGTGGGCCTGGATGGGGCTTCTCCTGCTGGCCGGGTCGATCGCGATGGTTGTCGTCGGTGTGACCCAGGCGTATGACGAGGCGGCGCTGACCGGCAACACGGGTCCCCTGGTCCTGATCGGGGTCGGATGCCTGGTCGCCTTCGCCGCCTTCTTCCTGCTCGCCAGGGCGCTGGTGCGGCCCGTACTCGGCCTCCTGGGGGGTGGCGCCCGCTCGACTGCCGCCTCCCTCGGCCGGGAGAACGCCCGTCGCACCCCGCGCCGGACTGCGGTGACGGCCACCGCCCTCATGATCGGCCTGGGCCTCGTGGCCACCGTGGCCGTGCTCTCCCGCTCGGTGGAAGACACGATTCTCGATGCGATCGAGGATGCTTTCACCGCCGAGGTCCTCGTCCAGGCCGGCGGCTTCGATGCCCTGGCGGGGATACCGATCGAGGTCGCCGACGAGGTGGCGGCTGTCGACGGAGTGGCCGAGGTGGCGCGCCTCAACATGATCCAGGTCGAGTTGCCGTCGGGAGGGGGGTCGACATTGGCCGTCGGCATCGAGCCGGAGACCGTCGAACTGGCGATTGCCTTCGACCAGGTCGAGGGCAGTTTCGCCGACCTCGTCCCGAACACGCTCGCCATCCAGCGGATCGAGGCCGACAGCCAGGGGATCTCGTTGGGCGATACCCTCGACCTGACCATCGACGGCGCCTCTTATCCGGTCGAGGTCGTGGCGATCTTCGACTTCAGCGGAGAGGTCTCGGACTCGTCTTCCTATTACCTGGCCTACCAGGCCATCCGGGAGATGCAGGACGCTCCCCGCGACATCTCGCTCGCTATCGGCCTGGCCGAGGGGTCCGACCCCGAACAAGCTGCCGACCGGATCTCGACCGCCGTGGAAGACTTCCCCGGGGTGGCGGTCACCACTATCGCCGACCTGGTCGGCCAGGTACGCGCCGGGCTGGCGGCGGTGGTCGGCATGGTGGCGGGCCTGCTGTTGATGTCGGTGGCGGTGGCCGTGGTAGGCATCGTTCTCACGCTTTACCTGGCGGTGTACGAACGGACCCGGGAGACCGGCCTCCTCAGGGCGGTGGGGATGACCCGGCGCCAGGTGCGGGGGATGATCCGCTTCGAGTCGGTCCTCATCGCCGTCTTCGGGACGCTGCTCGGCATCACGCTGGGCCTCTTCTGCGGCTGGGCCCTCTCGGTCGGAGTGGTCGGACAGGGCGTCCGTTTCGGGGTGCCCTGGGAATGGATCGGAGCGGGGATCATCGGGGCGCTCGTGGCAGGCGTCGTGGCAGCGGTCATCCCGGCGCGCAGGGCGGCCCGGATGGATGTGCTGGCGGCCATCGCCTACGAATAGCCCGCCTTGGTGGGCAGGGCGGCGACGGGCAGACTGGCGGCGTGACCAACCCCTCCACCGTTCTCTGCCGGGTTCACGGAATCGACCGACCCGGGATCACCGCCGGTCTGATGGGCGTCCTCGCCGCCTCAGGGGCCGACCTCTACGACGTCCAGCAGGTGGTGGTACGCGGCCGACTGACGCTCGACATCCTTTTCGCGGCCGACGAGAGCAGGTCCACGTTGAAGGACCTGCTCTTCTTCGGATGGGAATCGGGTTTGCAGATCGACTTCGAAGTGGTCGACGAGGCGCCTGAGGAGACGCACCCGACCGCCGCCGTGACAATCGTCGGGACCACGATCGATCCGGACGCATTCGGGGAGGCGGCCAGGGCCATCGCCGGGGCGGGGGGGAACATCGACCGAATAGTCCGGCTGTCGCGCTACCCCGTCGTGTCGTACGAACTCATCGTCGGCGGCGGCGACTTCGACACACTCCGCCAGAACCTCACGATGGCGGCGGCCACCCACCGTTTCGACGTCGCCGTGCAGGAGGAGCGGCTGGAGCGGAGGATGAAACGCCTGATCGTGATCGACGTCGACTCCACCCTCATCCAGGACGAGGTGATCGACGTCCTGGCCTCCGAGGCCGGTGTCCTGGACGAGGTGGCGCGGATCACCGCCCGGGCGATGGAAGGAGAGATCGAGTTCGCCGAGGCGCTGCGACAGCGCGTGGCCCTTCTGGAAGGGCTCGACCTCTCCGTCGTCGAGGCGGTGGGGGAGCGGCTCCGGCTGACACCCGGGGCCCGGACCCTGATCCGCACCTTGCGCCGGTTCGGGATGCGCATCGCCATCGTCTCGGGGGGCTTCACCGTCATCACCCGGCGCCTGGCCGAGGATCTGGGTGTCGACCACGCCGTCGCCAACACCCTGGAAGTCGTCGACGGGCGCCTGACGGGAAGGCTGGTCGGCGACATCGTCGATCGCCCCGGCAAGGCCCGCGTCCTGCGGGAGATCGCCGAGCGCGAGGGCATCCCCCTCGACCAGGTCGTGGCCGTGGGGGACGGTGCCAACGATCTGGACATGCTGGCCGCCGCCGGCCTGGGGATCGCGTTCAACGCCCGCACCGCCGTGCGCGATGCCGCCGACACCGCCCTCAACGTCCCCTACCTGGACGCCATCCTCTTCCTGTTGGGCCTGCGTCGCTCCGACGTCGACGCCGGCGAGGAGATCCCGGTCCCCGGCCTCCCCCCGCTCTGACACCCTCGCGTGGGCTTTCGTTGAGCGTGCAAACGACGACACCCTTTGTGGGCGCAGGCACTCTCAACCGATGGGCTAGACCTCGGCGCCGCCTTCGGTCCAGAGGGTATGGAAATGCTCGCCGCGGGGACGGTCGACCCGTTCGTAGGTGTGCGCCCCGAAGTAGTCGCGCTGGGCCTGGATGAGGTTGGCGGGGAGCCGCTCCGTGCGAAAGGCGTCGTAGAAGGCCAGGGCCGTCGAGTAGGCGGGCACGGGAATGCCGATCTCGACCGCCGTCGCCACCACCCGGCGCCACCCGTTCTGGGCGTTTTCCAGGGCGGCGCGGAAGAAGTCGTCCACCAGCAGGTTGGAGGGATTCCGGCCGAAGGCTTCGGCGATGTCGTCGAGAAAGCGGGCGCGGATGATGCAGCCGGCCCTCCACAGCTTGGCGACCCGGCCCAGATCGAGGTCCCAGCCATACTCGTCGGAGGCGGCCTGCAGCTGCATGAAGCCCTGGGCGTAGGAGACGATCTTCGAGGCATACAGCGCCTGGCGGATAGCCTCTACAAAGCCGTCCGGTTCAGTCACCTCCCCTTCGGGACCACTCAGGATCGGCGCCGCTTGCATCCGATGCTCCTTGAAGGCCGAGACGACCCGGGCGTAGACCGCCTCGGCCACCAGGGTCGTGGGCTGGCCCAACTCCATCGAAGATATGACCGTCCACTTGCCGGTTCCCTTCTGGCCGGCAGCGTCGAGGATCGACTCCAGGCGTCGTTCGCCGTCGACCTCGAGGCCGAGGATGTCGGCCGTGATCTGGATCAGGTACGAGTCGAGGACGCCATCGTTCCAGTCCCGGAAGATTCCTGCCATCTCGTCGTGGGCCAGTCCGAGACCGTCGCGCATCAGGTGATAGGCCTCGGCGATCACCTGCATGTCGCCGTACTCGATTCCGTTGTGGATCATCTTCACGTAGTGCCCTGACCCGTCCGGACCGAGCCAGTCGCAGCAGGGGGTCCCGTCGGGCGCCTTGGCCGACACCGCCTGGAAGAGCTCTCCGATGTGCGGCCAGGCTTCAGCGACTCCGCCGGGCATCATGGACGGCCCGTGACGGGCACCTTCCTCACCACCGGAAATGCCACATCCGACGAAGTGGATGCCGGCTTCGGCGAGGCCGGCCGTCCGCTGCATGGTCTCCGTGTACAGCGAGTTGCCGCCGTCGATGATGATGTCGCCCGGCTCCAAGAGAACGTTGAGCTGTCCGATGACGGCGTCCACCGCGGCTCCGGCGGCGACCATGAGGACGACGCGTCGGGGGCGCTCCAGCTGCGCCACCAACTCCTCGAGGGTGGCGGCTCCGACGACGTCGGGACGCCCTGCGGCTGCGACGAAGTCCTCGGTGACCCGGGTGGTCCGGTTGTACACGGCGATGGTGGCGCCGTGGTCGGCGAAATTGAGCGCCAGGTTGCGCCCCATCACCCCCAAGCCGATCAACCCGATGGTGGCCTTCATCACCCGCACGCTACCGCCGCCGCCCAGCGCCGTATCCTCTCAGCCATGGCGGACCCAGTACTCGGCATCGACATCGGTGGCTCGGGGATCAAGGCCAACCTGGTCGATCTCGACCGGGGGGAGCCGGTGGGCGAGCGCTACAAGGTCGACACCCCGCAGCCGTCGGTGCCCCAGGCAGTGGCCGAGGTGGTCGCCGGAATCGTCGACCATTTCGCCGTTCCCGGCCCGGTCGGCTGCACGTTCCCCGCCGTGGTACGGCGCGGAGTCACCCTCTCTGCGGCCAACGTCGACGAGGCGTGGATCGGCACCGACGCCGACGCCCTCTTCGAGTCCGTCACCGGTCGGCAGGTGACCATGGTCAACGACGCCGACGCCGCCGGCATCGCCGAGATGACGTTCGGCGCCGGGCGCCACCGCGACGGCGTGGTGGTGTGCCTCACGTTCGGTACGGGAATCGGGAGCGCTCTCTTCACCCACCGCGTGCTGGTGCCCAACACCGAGTTCGGCCACCTCAACTTCGCCGGCTTCGACTCGGTCGAGGACTGGGCGGCGGCCCGGGTGAAGGACGACGAGGGCCTGTCCTGGTCGGCCTGGGGCAAGCGTGTCAACGCCTATCTCAACCACCTGGATCAGGTCTTCTCACCCGACCTGTTCATCCTCGGCGGCGGGATCAGCCGCAAGTTCTCAAAGTTCTCCCAGTACCTCGACGTGGACAGCGAGATCGTCCCCGCCGAGCTGCGTAACGAGGCCGGAATCGTAGGAGCGGCAATGGCGGCGGCCGCATTGTGACCGAGCGCCCGCCGCCCGGGCTATTCTTCGATACCCGGGCGGCGTACCTGCTCTTTGCGACTGCGACCTCCGAGAAGACGGCCGTGGCCGAGCGCATCGGCCGGGAACTGGATCTGATCTCTCCGAAGCCTCCGGGACTGAGGGTGTTCGACGCCGGCATGGGCGACGCCTCGGTGCTCACGCAGTTGATGCGGGAGATGCACCAGGTGTACCCCCACATCCCCTGGGCGGTGGTCGGCAAGGAGATCAGCCTGGAAGACGTGCGCCAGGCCCTCTCCCGCCTGCCCGACCGCCTGTTCGAGCACCCCGAGATGGTGTTTGTCGTGACCAACCTCCGATTCTCGGAGGCGCCCCAACTCGCCCCCACCGACGCCACCGACCTGGTGTGGCGCGAGGTGAGCCTGACCGGCGACACGTCACACGATTTCGCCGCCCAGTTGGGTCAGCTGCTCCCCTTCCTCGCCTCCGACTGGGAGGTGACGACGAGTCCCGAGACCGGGAACCCGGTCTACGTGCGACCCTCCGTCCTCATCGTTTATCGCCAGGACCACGAGTTCATGCTTCGGCCCCTGATCCCACACCTCGGCGAGCCGCTCATCGGTTACGACCTGATCATCTCCGCCCAGGCCTACCGGGCGGCGGCCCCCCTCCATCGCAAGGTCGCCACCGTTCTATCGCCTCTCGCCCGGGCGCTCGCCCCAGGTGGGCGTCTGGTGGGAATCCAATCGCGCGGCCGCGACCCGGGGATGGAGATCGTCCGCCGGGTGTGGCCCGACCTGGAACCATTCGGTGACAGCGCAGCCGACGTCGTTGCCGAGGCCCGCCGCCAGCTAGCCGACACCGACCTGGAGTTCCCGGAGCTAGATCCCGACGATGCCGTAGTCCGCTACGAGATGCACACGATGCCGTCGGAGTCGGCCGAGCACATCGGCACCTCGTCGGTGCTGGCCACCTGGAACGCCGCCGCCTATGTGGCGCAGATCGACGAGTCCCGCCTCTCCGAGGCCATGCGTTCGGGCGCCTGGGAGCGGGCGACCCGCGAGGTGATGGCCCGCCATCCTACGGTCTGGTTCGAGGACGAAGTGTTCGTTATCAGCCGGCCAGACGGGAGTCTTTGAGACGGAAGACGGAAGACGGAAGTTCGCTCGGCCTTCTCTTGACGGTGGGGAACGGTCCTCGACTTCTTTAGACCGTGGGGAACTCAGAGCGATGGCCACGGTCGAAAGAAGCGCCAGGCCGTTCCCCCTCATCCAAAGAATCACCCCGGGGGAAGGTTCGCCTCGCGCCCAAAGCGGCGCCGCCCGCTTCGCCGCGCAGCGAGCCTCAGCTGGCGAACTTCTTGAACTCGCCCTGGAGATGGGCGGGGAGCCTCACCTCGAGGACAGTGCCTTCCTCGTCGTGCTTCTCGGCGAGGACGTCGCCCAGCCGATGGGCCGAGGCGATGACGTCACCGCGGTCGTAGGGAACCATGAGCGTGAGAACGTCCATCTGCTTTTCCAGGTCCTCCGCCACCGCCGCCAGCAGCTCAGGGATGCCTTCGCCGGTGAGAGCGGACACGAAGATCGCCTCCGGATACAGGTTCCTGAGACGGGTCAGGGCGGTGTCACCGGCGAGGTCGATCTTGTTGAAGACGAGGCGCTCAGGAACATCGGTGGCTTCGATCTCGGCCAGCACCTCGCGCACCGCCGCGATCTGGCCCTCGGGATCGGCGTCGGCGGCGTCGACCACGTGGAGCAGCAGGTCGGCCTCCTTGACCTCGATGAGCGTCGAGCGGAAAGCCTCGACCAGGTGGTGGGGGAGGCGCCGCACGAATCCCACGGTGTCAGAGATGACCGCCGCAGGTCCGTTGGGCAGGTTGAGCTTGCGGACGGTCGAGTCGAGGGTGGAGAAGAGGCGATTCTGGGCGAGGACGTGGGCGTCGGTCACCTGGTTGAGGAGTGTCGACTTGCCGGCGTTGGTGTAGCCGACGAGGGCCACGTGGGGCGTGGCCGACCGTTTGCGGGCCTTGCGTTGGGTGGCGAGGACCTTGGTGGCGTCCTCGAGGTCGCGGGTGAGGCGGGTGATGCGGGCCTGGATGCGGCGGCGATCGGTCTCGAGCTTGGTCTCACCGGGCCCGCGGCGAGCGCCGATGCCTCCCGCCTGCTGCGACAACTCGGCCCCCTTGCCCCGGAGGCGGGGCAGGTTGTAGCGGTACAGGGCGAGCTCGACCTGGAGGGCGCCCTGCTTCGAAGTGGCGTTCTCGGCGAAGATGTCGAGGATCACCGCTTCGCGGTCGACCACGTCGCAGTGGAAGATCTTCTGCAGGTTGCGCTGCTGGGCAGGCGTGAGCGGGTTGTCGAACACGACGACGTCGATGTCGAGGCCGGTCGTCAGCTCGGCCAGTTCGGCGGCTTTGCCCGAACCGATGTAGGTGGCGGGATCGATGCGGTCGCGGCGCACCAGCTCGGAGTCGATCGGATCCGAGCCGGCGGTGTCGGTGAGCAGGGCGAGTTCCTCGAGTGAACGCTCGGCGGCCTCCATGTGCTCACCATGAGTCACGACGCCGACGAGGAAGCCCCTCTGGCGAGCTACCTCCAGGTCGGTGACAGTGGCGGTGAGACGGCGGCCGGAGCGGCCGGTGGGAGAGTCAGTCATGTCGGCGGCCGATTGTCGTGACCTGGTTCCTCTCTGTCATCCGAATAACCGATCACAGATACTGGCCCTCGGCAGTGACGTGCTCGAGTTCCTCTTCGGCGATGATCTGCGACTCACGAACGGCGACGACGGGTTTCCCGGTGGCGGGCCATATGAAACGCCAGGCCCCGGTTGGCACCGCCCAGAAGCGTTGGCCGGTGGAGACATCGATCAGGGCCAAGGCGTCGTTGCCCTCCTTGGTGCCGACGGGGACAAGGAGCCCGGACTTGGTGGTGGACTCCTCGGGTGGGGCGCCGACGCGCCAGCCGCCCATCACCTTGTATCCGTTGTCGTGTTGGGTCATCACGCCGATTCTCGCACCGGAGGCCGAGGAGGGCGATTTGCGGCTCGCCCGGTAGGATCGGCCGCAATGGCCAAGACACCCACTTTTTCCGAGGCCCTCGAGTACCACGAGCGCCCCAGGCCGGGAAAGCTCGAGATCCGGCCCACCAAGCCCACCGCCACCCAGGCCGACCTGAGCCTTGCCTACACGCCCGGAGTGGCGGAGCCATGCCTGGCGATCGCCGACGACCCGGAGGCCGCCTTCCGCTTCACTAACAAGGCCAACCTTGTGGCTGTCGTCTCCAACGGCAGCGCTGTGCTCGGCCTGGGCAACATCGGTCCCCTCGCCTCCAAGCCGGTCATGGAGGGCAAGGCAGTCCTGTTCAAGCGGTTTGCCGACATCGACGTGTTCGACATCGAGGTCGACGCCACCGAGCCCGCCGACATCATCCGCTTCTGCGAGATGCTCGCCCCGACCGTGGGCGGCATCAACCTCGAGGACATCAAGGCCCCGGGTTGCTTCGAGGTCGAGGCGACGTTGCGCTCGCGTCTCGACATCCCCGTGTTCCACGACGACCAGCACGGCACCGCGATCATCGGCGGCGCCGCCTTTCTCAATGCTCTCGAGTTGACGAATCGCCCCGCAGGGGAGATGAAGGTCGTGTTCAGCGGAGCGGGGGCGGCAGGCGTGGCCACGGCGCGGTTCTTCGTCGAGCTCGGCGTCCGCCCCGAGAACATGCTGATGGTGGACTCCACCGGTGTCATCCACAGCGATCGCGACGACCTCACACCGATCAAGGAGGAGTTCGCCCGCGAGACCAAGGCGCGGACCCTGGCCGACGCGCTCGTAGGGGCCGACGCCTTCGTGGGCGTTTCGGTGGAAGGGGCGATGACTCAGGACATGGTGCGCTCCATGGGTCCCGACCCGCTCGTCTTCGCCCTCGCCAACCCCTATCCCGAGATCTCCTACGAGGACGCCAAGGCGGCCCGTCCCGACGCCATCGTCGCCACGGGCCGATCCGACTATCCCAATCAGGTCAACAATGTCCTCGGGTTCCCCTTCATATTCCGCGGTGCCCTCGACGTGCGCGCCAAGGGAGTCTCGGAGGGCATGAAGGTGGCGGCCGCCCAGGCTCTGGCCGATCTCGCCCGGGAGGACGTCCCCGATCAGGTGCTGCGCGCCTACAACCTCGAGCGGCTCCAGTTCTCGCGCGACTACCTCATCCCCAAACCGTTCGATCCCAGGGTCCTCGTGCGGGTGGCGCCCGCCGTCGCCCAGGCGGCCTGTGACGAGGGACTCGCCCGGCGCCCGATCGAGGACATGGAGGAATACCGCCGGGCTCTGCAGGGACGGTTCCAGGCCTCATATGGCCTCATCAACACCATCACGTCGAAGGCCCGCACCCAGCCGATGCGGGTCGCCTATCCCCATGGCCACGACCTGCGCATCATTCGCGCCGCCCGTCGTGTCCTCGACGAAGGAGTTGCCTCCCCGGTCCTGGTCGGAGACGTCGGCCTCATGCGCGAACTGGCCTCGGAGTCGGGAGTGTCGCTGGATGGGATCGAGACGGTCGACCCCAACGCCGAGGAGGAGACCCGCCGGCGCTACGCCCATACCTTGGAGGAGCTGCGTCGCCACAAGGGCGTGTCGCTGCACGAGGCTGAGAAGTGGGTGCTGGATCCGAACATGTACGCCAGCCTGATGGTGCGGGAAGGGACCGCCGACGCCGTCCTCGGCGGTCTGACGACGTTCTACGCCGAGACGATCCGCCCCGCCCTCCAGGTCCTGCGAGTAGAGGAAGGGCGGACGATCGTGTCGTCTCTCTACGTCGTCGTGGTGCGGGGGACGCCGTACTTCTTCACCGACTGCGCCGTGAACATCGAGCCCACGGCCGAGCAACTCGTCGAGATCGCCGAGGCGGCGGTCGACACGGCCCAGCGTCAGTTCGACCGTCAGCCCCGGGTCGCCTTCGTGAGCTACTCCGACTTCGGTTCCGCCGGAGGCGAGGAGCCGGCCCGGGTCCGCCAAGCCGTGGAGCTGTTTCACAGCCGTCATCCTGAGATGCCGGTCGACGGCGAGATGCAGGCGGGGACGGCCGTCGTGGCCGATCTCCTCGACCGGCGCCGTCCCGGTGGGCCGCTCGAGTACCCCGCCAACGTCCTCGTCTTCCCGAACCTCACCGCCGCCAACGCCTCGTATCAGCTGCTGAACCGCCTCGCCGGGGCGGAGGTGATCGGCCCGATCCTTTCGGGGCTCTCCAAGTCAGTCCACGTCCTCCAGCGCGATGCCGAGGTGAGCGACGTCGTGAACCTCACCGCGGTCGCCGTGGCCGACGCCCAGCGGCGCAGGAGAGCGGTCCCGGTGGGCTAGTCCCGCGGGAGACTTCGCGGATGATCCGAGGCCGTCGGCACGAGAATGCCGACACAGGGTGAGATGCGAAAGGGTCTAGAGAGAATGGTCCAGGTCCACGTGTGCCCGCGCTGTTCCGCCCGGGCCTTCATCAAGACGCCTACCGGTGTCATGTGCGCTCCTCATGCTCTCGAAGCCTACGAGGAGGAACATCCCGTCGGCCCTGCCCGCTGGACGCCATTGGTGGTGGCGGCATGGCGTCCGCCGGAGGGGGCGCCGGACGAGCGACCGAACCGAGAAGAGGCAAGAACAGGAACAAGTGGGTCAGGTCGGTAACCTGACCGGCATGGGGGATCACTCATTCGCCCGTCTCATAAAGAAGCGCCGGGACGCTCTCGGGCTGTCCCAGGCGCGTCTTGGTGACCTGGTGGGCCGTTCCGCCAGCACCATCAGGAATTGGGAGCGGGCTCAGTCGTCACCTTCCGAACGGTCCGACGTGGTGGCCCTGGCGGCTGTGCTCGGCCTCGATGAGTCCGAGGCACTCGAGAGGGCTGGATTCGAGGCGCCGGCCAAGGAAGACAACCCCACCGTGGAGCAGGCGTACGCGTCGCTGACGGCCGAGAGGATCATTCCGCTCCCCGCACAGAGGGCCGAGGTCGACGTCGTCCGATCAGATTCGGCGGAGACCGGCGATGGATCTGGCCCCAAGCCCGAAGAGTCCCTGCCGCAGGCGAAGGACAAACCGTTGCCCCCGGCACCTCCTGCCAGCACGGCTCCGGACGTCCCGGCGAGCCCCGAACATCGCCCGTGGACGGCGGCGCCACCGCGACCCGCCTCCATCCCCGGAATGGACCCGAAGGTCGCTGCCATCGAGGATCCGGGTCCTGTCGTCGACCAGGTCCGACTCGCGGGCGCCGAGGACGAGCCGCCTCGCCACGGCGAGAAGCGTGTCCCGGGAGAGGGTTCAGAACCTCGCCGGGCGCGGCGGGCGGCTCCACCCACCGTGCTCGAGGCGGCAGCCCCCGGCGAGCCGTCGTATGTCGAGGACCCGGAGGCGCGTCAGCAATACCGCATCCGGGCACTGGTCACCGCCGCCCTCGTCATCGGTATCGTGGTGGTCCTTCTGTGGTCGTTCAATCGGGCGACGGATGCGCTCGGCGGGCTCTGGCAGGAACTGGTAGACAGCCTCGCCCTCTGATTCCGACCGGTTGGCGAGAACCGACTGGCCCTCCCTTCCGTATTGTGGGTCTGGAGATGACGAGCCGGCTCATGCACCGCTTCCAGCGCGGAGATCCCGACGCGGTGCGGGTTCTCTACCTTCGGTACAGCCGTCCCGTTTTTGCGGTTGCGCTGCGGAGCCTGGGGGATCGCTCCCTGGCCGAGGAGGCCGTGCAGCAGACGTTTGTCAACGCCTGGCGGGCGGCGGGACGATTCGACCCGGCACTGGACCCGGCGCCGTGGCTGTACGCCATCGCCCGGCGCGCCGCGGTCGATATCTACCGCCGCGAGCGGCGCCACCGAGAGAATCGGCGGGAAGAGACCGACATGGCCGTGCTTCCCCCCTCCTTCGAGGGGCTGTGGGAGACCTGGGAAGTGCGGGCCGCCCTGGACGACCTACCGGAAGATGAACGAGCAGTGATCGAGGCGACCTTCTACAGGCAACTCACACATCGGGAGGCCGCAGAAGCCCTGGGGATTCCTGTCGGCACGGTCAAGTCGCGCACCCATCGGGCCTTCCGACGGCTGGCCGGGTTGCTCCATCATCTGGGCGAGGAGTCGGCGTGAACTGCGACTCGGTGTTGGAGCGCATCGCCGCCGGCGATGGCGGCTCGGAACGGAATCGTCAGGAGATCGAAGCGCATCTCGGCGTGTGCGCCGATTGCCGCGCCCGCCAATCGGCGGCGGAGGCCCTCGGCCGCCAGCTGCGTGACCCAGTTGTGTGGGAGGAGCCGCCCGCCGACCTCGCCCAGCGGGTCGTCGACGGCGTTGCCGGTGAAAGCGTGCCCCAGCCTTCCCGGCTTCCCAGATGGCTGGCGGCGGGAGCGGTGGCGATGGCCGCCCTGGTGTTCGGCTTCGGATGGCTGACGGGCCGCCCAGACTGGTCGGTGGAGTTGGTTCCTGGTTCAGACGCCCCGCCCACGGCCCATGCGGCGGTCTCGGGTTGGAACCGCGGCGAGGGCACGAGGATGTCCTTCGCGGTGACGGGACTGGACGAGGCCCCCGAGGGCCACTACTACGAGGTCTGGCTCACGGCCGCTGATGGTCGCCACGTCTCCGCCGGCACCTTCAATGGCCCGGGGACTTTCGAGGTCATGGCCGGTGTGAGACGCGGGGCCTTTCCGAGGATCTGGGTGACGCTGGAGCCGGCCGACGACGATCTCACCCCCTTCCCCTTGACAATGCTCGACACCGCACCGGGTGACGGCTCACCCCCCTAAACCGCTGGCATTGATCGCCAGTTGTGCCACAATGTCGGCACCAGAGAAAGGAGGTGGTCCTACTTGCATAGTTGTTTTTCTGGGACTCTGGAGGTGGCCGAGCGCTGAGTGGCGCGAAGCCGATGCGCCGCTCCCTCTCATGAGGTAGGTGGCGACTCCAAACTCGGACCACCGACTCTGGGTGACTGCGAGACTGGTCCCATCGCAGCGGTCATGCACCGAAGCACACGCCCCTGAGTTTGCGACGGACGCCCCCACCCGGGGGCGTCCGTCTTTTTGTCCCCACGCACGTCCCCGCTACCCCCCACGCCTCCGCTGCGCTCGTGGGGGACAAAGCTCAGGGGAACCGCAGGGCTCCCCGTCTCCGTCCTCTTCTCACGCGAGGTTTGTCCCCCACGGAGTGGGGGAAGGAGCCCCCACGAAGTGGGGTAGGGGGCTGGCCGAAGGCCAGGGCGAACCATTGGCGAACGTTTCCTACAGGTCTTCTAGGTGGGAACGATTGGCCCCCTACCCCACCGCCTTCGGCGGTGGGGGCCCCTTCCCCCTCTCGCTGCGCTCGTGGGGGACAGAGCTCAGGGGGACAATGTGCTCTGTCAGCCAGGCTTCGTTGAAGAGTTTCGACAGGTAGCCCCGGCCGGAGTCGGGGATCAGAACCACGACCAGGGCGGAGGCGTCCTCGGCCGCCACCCGCAGGGCTCCCTCCACCGCCATGCCCCCCGAGGGCCCGGCGAGGATCCCCTCGGTCCGGGCGAGACGGTGGGCCATGGCGAACGCATCGACGTCGTCCACCATCTCCCACCGGTCGATCAGGTCGAGTTCGACGGTCTCCGGGTAGAAGTCCTCGCCGACCCCTTCGGTGAAGTACTGATGGATGTCGCCGTCCGGACCCGCGGTGTAGATGGAGCCCTCCGGGTCGACTCCGACCGTGCGCACCTGCGGGTTCTGCTCCTTCAGATACCGACTGACTCCAGTCATGGTGCCCCCGGTGCCAACGCCGGCTGCGAATACGCCGATTTGTCCGTCGGTTTGCCTCCATATCTCGGGGCCGGTGGTTTGGTAGTGGGCGTCCGGGTTGTTCGAGTTGGAGTACTGGTCAGGGTGGAAGGCTCCGGGGATCTCCGCAGCTAGACGGCGGGCGACTCCGTAGTACGAGTCGGGGTGGTCTGGCAGCAACTCGGTCGGCGTGACCACCACCTCCACGCCGTAGGCCGAGAGCAGGTCGCGCTTTTCCTTGGAGACCTTGTCGGGGACGGTGCAGATGACCCGGTAGCCGCGGACGGCGCCCACCAGAGCAAGACCCACGCCGGTGTTGCCCGACGTTGGCTCCACGATCGTCCCGCCTTGTGCCAGGAGCCCCTCCCGCTCGGCGGCATCGATCATCGCCACCGCAATCCGCTCCTTGACCGACCCGCCGGGGTTCATGTACTCGAGCTTGGCAACCAGATTCCCGGGCGGATGGACACGACTCAGCCGCACCAGGGGGGTGTCGCCGATGGCGTCGACGACCGAATCGGAGATCTGCATCGCCCCCAGCCTATGCGGCCGTCCCATCCTTCCCGACCGGCGTGCAACGCACTGGCTGGGGTCCCGTGCGTTGCACGCTGGTTTCGGGCGGGCGGGCCGGCCCTACCATCGGTGGGTGACATCGGCGAGGCGCTTTGCCTGGGTGACGCTGGGCTTCACCCTGGTCGTGATCCTGATGGGGGCCGTGGTGCGGGCCACAGGATCCGGGGCCGGCTGTGGGCGATCGTGGCCGGCCTGCCAGGGTGAGATCGTTCCGCCCCTGGAGGGCGCCACCGCCGTCGAGTTCGCCCACCGTGGCGTGTCCGGGGTGGCGCTCCTACTGGTTGCCGTGCTGGTGGTCTGGGTGTTCCGGGCCACCGAGCCCGGCCACCCCGCCCGGGGCGGAGCTGTCGCCTCCCTGGTGGCGATCATCGGTGAGGCCCTGATAGGGGCTGCCATCGTGCTCTTCGAGTGGGTCGCCGACGACGCCTCAGTGGCCCGGGCGGTGTCTGTCCCGCTCCACCTCCTCAACACCTTCGTCCTCCTCGCCGCCCTCACACTCACCGCCTACTGGCTGGGGGGCGGGGCCCGGGTTCGTCCGTCTCAACAGCGGCGGACGTGGCGTTGGGTCCTGGCCGGGGGAGTGGCGGTGCTCCTCATCGCCGGCACCGGCGCCATCACGGCGCTGGCCGACACGTTGTTCCCGAAAGGCGGGGCGGAATCGGAGGCGGTTGAGCACTTCCTCACCGACCTTCGGATCGTGCATCCCATCCTGGCCGTCGCTGTGACCGGGGTCGCCTGGGTGGCGGCCGTTCGCCGCCGCCTTCCGACCGGTCCCGTGCAGGTGATGGGGACGGTGGTCGGTCTTCAGCTCCTGTCGGGCGTCCTCATGATCAGCCTCGGAGTTCCCCTCTGGCTCCAGATCCTCCATCTCGCCCTGGCGGACCTGTTGTGGATCACATACGTCCTCACCTGTGTCCGGCTGCTCGCCGTCGAGGAGGCCACGGTCAGGCCAGCAGAGCCTGCAACTCCTCCACCGAGCTGACGGGGGCGTCGCACACGAAGCCCCGGCACAGGTAGGCCAGTGTCGAACCGGGACGGCCCCGCCCAGCCAACAAGGGCACGGCTTCTCCGCCTGTGGTGTCCCAGGCGAGGGCGATCCCCGGTCGGAACCGCTCCCACGCCACGGCAGCCACATCGGCGGCGTCGGGTCCGACCACGGCCAGTTCCCGCGGACCGTCGACCAGCGCCACGAGAATCGAGAGCATGTGCCCGGCTCCGGTCGGCGCGCGCTCGATGATGGCGGCAGCAGCCCTCACCGTGGCCGCGGCCGTGTCCCAGCGCCCGGTCTCGCCCGTGTAGCCGGCCGCCAGCACCAGGGCCTCGGCGGCGAGGGCGTTGCCCGATGGCAGTGGGTTGTCGAAGAAGTCACGAGGCCGGACTACCAGCGCCTCGGCGTCGCTGGCCGTCGTGTAGAAGCCACCCTCGGGGTCGGCGAAGAGGGATGGGATGGCGTCGACCAGTGTCATCGCCTCCCGGTACCACTCGGTTGTGCCGGTGGCGGCGTACAGGCTGAACATGCCCACCGCCATGGCGGCGTAGTCGTCGAGGACGGCCAGCGGACCCCGGCGCCCCTTCGCCCACGACCGGTGAAGGCGGCCGCCGTCGCCTCGCATCCTGTCGAGGACGAAGCGGGCGGCGTCTTCGGCAGCGGCGATGAATCGGTGATCCTCGAGGACGGCGCCCGCCTCGGCGAAAGCGCGGATGGCGAGGCCGTTCCACGCCGTCACGACCTTGTCGTCGAGGCCCGGCCGTATGCGCTCGCCGCGGCGGGCGAGCAGGGCCCGGGCCGCCCGATGCACCGCATCGGATGCCTCCTCGGGAGACACGGCGTGCCCGGTGGCCACTTCGGTGATCGAACGAGCCCGATGGAGGATGTTCGACCCCTCGAAGTTGCCGCCCGGTGTCACCCCGAAGTAGGAGGCGGCGATCTCGGAGTCGTCGCCGGCCACCTCCATGAACTCGCCATGATTCCAGACGTAGAACTTGCCCTCGACGCCCTCGGAGTCGGCGTCCTCGGCGGAATAGAAGCCGCCGTCGGGGTGGCGCAGGTCGGTGAGGAGGTACTCGAGGGTGTCGATGGCGACTTCGGTCAGCGGCTCCGACTCGAACTCGACTCCGGCCCACAGGTAGAGGCGGGCGAGCTGGGCGTTGTCGTAGAGCATCTTCTCGAAGTGGGGCACCAGCCAGGCGGCGTCCACGGAGTAGCGGGCGAAGCCACCTCCGAGGTGGTCGCGGATGCCGCCGGCGGCCATGGCCGCCAGGGTTCCCTCGACCATGCCGGCGGCCGTCCCTGCCCAGGGTCGGTCGTGGACCCGGAGGAGGAACTCCAGCACCGGCTGCTGGGGGAACTTGGGAGCGCCCCCGAATCCGCCATGGGCCGGGTCGTACTGGCCGGTGATCGCCCTCAGGGCGGCTTCGAGCTCTGTCTGGCCGGGCAGGTCGAGGGCGGGCGGGAGGCGATGTCCGATGGCGTCGGTGACCTTCTGCGCCTGGTCGGTGAGATCGTGACGCCGCTCGCTCCAGGCCTCGCTGATGGCGGCGAGGACCGAGCGGAATGCCGGCATCCCGTGACGGTCGTCGGGCGGGAAGTAGGTGCCGGTGTAGAACGGATTGCCGTCGTGATCCAGGAACACCGTCATCGGCCATCCGCCCCGGCCGGTCATGGCCTGGGTCGCCTCCATATACACGGCGTCGACGTCGGGGCGCTCCTCCCGATCCACCTTGATGTTCACGAATCCCGAGTTCATCTGGGCGGCGGTGGCCTCGTCCTCGAATGACTCGTGGGCCATGACGTGGCACCAGTGGCAGGCCGAATATCCCACCGAGAGCAGGACCGGGACGTCGCGCCGGCGCGCCTCCTCGAAGGCCCCCGGACCCCACTCCCACCAGTCGACCGGATTGTCGGCGTGCTGCAGGAGGTAGGGAGAAGCGGACTCGGCCAGGCGATTGCTCACCCGTGCACCGTACCAACCGTTCTGGGGGTAGAAACCGTCGCCGCCAGCCCGCGAGAACGACCGCGAGAACGGTCGGGGGAGGGGAATACAGACGTGAATACAGGCGTTGGAAGTAGCGTCACCTTCCTGAACGCCGGGTATGCCGTCGGGTAAACGCAAGATGCACAGGGGGGTTCACAAGCCGTCATTTCTCTGGCATAGTGGGACCCCGGTCCCGCCACCTGCCACCCTACGGAGGACTCACTTTCATGCCTGCTGCCGCCGAAACGAAACGCGACCGTCCCAAGCCCAAGCGGTCACGTCTCCAGAGCAAGCTCACCGATGAGCGCGGTCGCCTGACCACTGACCTGGTCTCCCAATACCTGACTGCCATCGGCGAATACGACTTGCTCACGGCCGAGCAGGAAGTCGAGCTGGCCCAGCAGATCGAGTCCGGTGAAGAAGCCGCCGAGCGCCTGGAAGAGGGCGACTACAAGGGCAAGAAGCAGGAGATCGAGCTCCGCCGCCAGGAGCGCAAAGGCCGCGAGGCCAAGGACGCTTTCCTCACCGCCAACCTGCGTCTCGTCGTCGCCAACGCCCGTCGCTACGCCAACACATCTGGCATCGACTTCCTCGACCTGATCCAGGAAGGCAACCTGGGGCTGATCCGCGCTGTCGAGAAGTTCGACTGGCGCAAGGGCTTCAAGTTCTCGACGTATGCCACGTGGTGGATCCGCCAGGCGATCACGCGAGCCATCGCCGACAAGTCGCGCACCGTTCGCATCCCGGTCCACCTCCACGACACGTTGGCCGCGGTGCGTGCCGCCCAGGCCAGCCTCAAGGCGGAGCTGGGGCGCGAGCCGCGTCCTGACGAGATCGCCGAGGAGGCCGGGGTCACCGTTGACAAGGTGGAGCTCGCCCTGGGTGTGGCCGACACCGTCTCGCTCGAGCAGCCGATCGGTGAGGACGGCGCCCAGCTCGGTGACTTCATCGAAGACGAGGACGCCGCCGACCCGGTCCAGCTCACCGAGGAGATGGACGTCGCCAACTCACTGCGCAAGTCGATCGAGCGTCTCCCCGACCGGGAGGGTCGCATCCTCGCCCTGCGCTACGGCTTCTACGACGGAGTGCCCCGCACGCTCGAAGAGATCGGCGACGAGTTCAACCTCACGCGGGAGCGAATTCGCCAGCTGGAGAAGCTGGCTCTCTGCCGCCTGCGTCACCCCTCGTTCGGGATCCGCGAAGCCGACCTCATCTGAGGCTTTTGGCTCACATATCGCGCCACCACGGGTGCGATATGTGAGCCAGAACGGGGTTCAGGCCGTCGGCACCCAGACGAGCTTCAGCTCGGAGACTTTGACGTCGCTGCTCTCCAGGGGAATCTCAACCGGAGTCACGTCTGCCGCCTTGGCGTCCCAACCCTCCGTGATCTCCAAGAGTTCTTCGGCCAGGTCCGCCTCGAGATCCGCCAGTTCCTGCTGCTCGTCGGCCAGCTTGCCGGCGGCGGCCTCGAGGTCGGCGTTGGTCCGGCGACTTTGCGAGCGCCGTGAGGAGGCCCGGCGTAAGGCTCCCGACCTGGAGCGACCTCCCAGCAGGGAGCCGAGGATGTCCCCGACCCCGGAAACGACCTCGTTCTGGCGCCGGGCGGCCAGGTCCTGGTTCAGTTCCGCCACCCGGCGGTCGGCGCGGGAGATCTGATCCCTCACTCGATCGATCTTGCTCTCGTAGCGGTCCTTGAGTTGGGCAAGGTCCTCGTCGGCCGCATCCTCAGCGGCGGCGGCACAGCGGGCCTTGAACTGCTCCTCGGTTTCACCGACGCGGGAGTAGAGCTTCAACGCCTGGTTCTTCCACACCGTGATCTTGCGTTCTCGCACCAGATGGTCCCGCAGGTCCTTCTCGAGAGATGACCAATAGGAAGCGGTGTTGATCGGGGCGTCGGTGAGGATGAAGTCCCCGTCCGTCGGGACGCCCTCGCGCAGATCTCTGGGGTCGTGGTCGACGGCGATCAGCGAATCACCGGCGAAGCTGGGCCCGAGCGGGTCCATCACTGCCTCGTAATCCTCGCTGTGGTTGACGTCGGCGGGCCGATCGTCGTAGAGAAGTTGGACGGTGGCCACGCCGATCGCCTTCCAGCGCCGCCCGTCGGGAACCGCCCCGACCTGCGAGGCCCACGGCGCCGCCGGATCCAGATGCCCGATCGAGACAGAGCCGGCGACCTGCGGAGCGACGGGGACGGAGTCGGTAGGCGGTTCTCGGCCATCGGTTGTAGGTTGTCGGTCTTCGGTCACTTCCGTCGTCGGACTTCCGTCTTCCGTCTCGGGGGCAGCCCCCTCGGTCAGCCGCTCGATGCGCGTTCGATCCAACGGGCCCGCCAAATAGGACATGGCCCATCGGGTCCCGAACACCGACGGCTCCGCCTGGCCGGCCTGGCGCAGCACGAACTGGCGTTTGGCGAGATTGGAGATCAGCGTGTCGACGGAGTCGACGTCGGTGGCGCCACCGGCGTCAGCCAGACCTTCCAGGATCCGCTTCTTGTCGTTCTCGGTCTGGAGGCGACCCACCATCCAGGATCCGGCGTTGGACATGGCCTTGTAGTCGAGGTCCACCGGGTTCTGCGTGGAGAGCACCATGCCGACGCCGAAGGCGCGCGCCTGCTTGAGGATGGTGAGGATCTGCTTCTTCGAGGGCGGCTCGGCGACCGGCGGGCAAAAGCCGAAGACCTCGTCCATGTAGACGAGGGCACGCAGCTTGCCGGTCCCCGGTTGACGCCGCATCCAGGTCACGAGCTTGGCAAGGAGCAGGGTCACAACGAACTGGCGCTCGCTCTCCGACAGATGGGCCAGATAGACGATGGGCGCCCTCGTCCTGTCGCTCCCCGTCAGGAGGCGTTCGATGTCAAGCGGCTCACCCTCTAGCCACGCCGCGAAGGAGGGCGAGGCGAGGAGTCCATTGAGCTTCATGGCAAGCTCGGTCCGCTCCTCCGGCGGGTAGAAGGCGTCGAGCTCGAAGACCCCCAGCTTGCGGAAGGGAGGCGCGGAGATCAAGCCGACGAGGCGGGCGAGGTCGAGGTCGCGGCCTTCCTTCCACTCCGACTCGATGATCGTGGCCAGGAGGATGTGCGAGGGGCTGGAGACGGGATCGGCCTCGATCCCGGCCAGGACGAGCAACGAGGACACGAAGCCCTCGATCTCGTCGCGCAGGTCCTCGCCGTGCTCCTCCCAGGAAAGGTCGGGAGCATCGAGCGAGCCGAGGATGTCGATGGGGACGCCGGCCGTCGAACCCGGCGTATAGATGGTGACCTCGGCGGCGTCGACCAGGCGCCGCATCCGCTCCGGGCTGATGTCCCAGTCGGCCAGACCCTCCTTCCACGTGGTCGCGGTAGTGGCGCCCAACTCCTCGACTGTGATTCCCTGCCGTTCGGCCTCGGCGGGATCGACCCAGGAAGCGAAGTCGCCCGGGGCGAAATCAGGGAAGACAAGACGCAGGTTCCCCATGTCGCCCTTGGGGTCGATGATGAGACAGGGGATCGCGGAGAGGAGTGCCTCCTCGAGGATGTCGATGCCGAGGCCGGTCTTGCCCGAGCCGGTCATGCCGACGATGACCCCGTGCGTGACGAGGTCGTCGGAGTCGTAGATCAGTGGGTCGCCGCGCTCACCCGAGGCGGGGTCGACGTTGCCGCCCAGATAGAAGGATCCGGGTTCGATCTCCACCGTTGCACTCCTGTCTCGGCTCGAGGCGTGACCATAACCGCTCTCACGGTGCTGGCACCTGGCACGAGGAGAGGGAGGGCGGGGGGCGGTCGACGTCCCACAGGATCGGTTCGGGCGCCGGAATCGGATCATCGTCGGTGGTGACGAACCGGATCAGAGCCCGGTATACGCCTTCGGCGTAGGCCTGTTGGAACTCGTCGGTCTGGGCGAGGGCTTCTTCCGTGGGATTGGAGATGTAGGCACCCTCCACGATCACTGCCGGCACCTCGGCCCGGTCGAGCAGCGAGTAGTAGTCGCTGCCGTCGGCATCGACCCGTGAAATCAGCCCGTCGCCGGGCGATCCCGTCCAGTCGGCCTCGAAGCGGGCGAACGCCCGTCGCAGCTCGTCGACGATCAGCCCTCCCAGCCGGGGTGAATCCGGGTTGGACACGGAGACGAAGGCTTCGGTCCCAGGGTGATCGAGGTTCGTCTCGGGGACCGTGTTGTGATGAATCGAGACGAGGGCCGTGGCATCGACGGTGTTGGCCACGATCGAGCGGAACGTCAGCCCCAACTGATAGTTGCCTCCGTTGGGACCGGCGGCGCGCCGGGTCAGCAACGCCGCCGCGGCGGCGGGGACATCGTCCCCGTCCGTCACCTCCCCGGTCTCCCAGTCGACGTCGTGCGGTGAGCGCAGCAGTTCCACCACCCGCGTGGCGACCGCGAGGTTGATCTCGGCCTCGATCACTCCGTTGGGGCCAACAGCCCCGTAGTCGGGAATGCCGTGGCCGGGATCGAGTACGAACACCGACTCGTGGAACGCCTCGCCCTTGCGTTCGGGCACCATGCCGGGCTCGACGTCGGAGGCTGCCAGCCACCCGTCTCTGTTGCACGTGTCGAGGACGTCATAGCCGCCGTCAACCTCGGCCAGGACGGGGAAGAGAATCCCCGCGGCGATGGCAGTCGCATCCCCGCCTGGTTCTGACGCCAATGATGCTCCCTGGCGGCTGAGGACATATCCGATCCGCTGGGGGGCGGGGGCCTCGGTCGTGGGGGTCGTCCCCTGTGCCGCCGGCGGAGGCGACGTGTCGGCCGACGACGGGTCGAGTTCCGCTGCGGTTGTGACCGGCGCGGGCCCGGGCGTTTCGGCCCTGGCGTTCACCCATCGCCATGCCATAAGGCCGACGAAGCTGCCGACCACCAGCGACACGACCAGGATCATCCGGAACCTCATCGAGGGCACCGTAGGCCCCTCCCCCACACAAGCGACATCTACCCCTACACGCACCGCCCGCCGCTTCGGTTCCAACGGCTCCTTCCCGTGACCCGTTCGCCCACGAGTGTTTGTCCCCCCTTTGTCCCCCACGAAGTGGGGGAAGGTCCCTGCCACCGGAGCGCAGCGGAGGTGGGAGGTAGGGGGGGCCAACCCTTGGCAGAACTCTCCTTGTTGGGAACGACCCCCCTACCCCACCGGCTCCGCCGGCGGGGTCCCCTTCCCCCTCTCGCTTCGCTCGTGGGGGACAAAGCTTCGCTCAGGGGGACAAAAGGGGTTCTCGCTGCGCGGTTGGCGTCGATAGGCTTTTGAGGCTCCCTATGCCTGTCACCACCGCACCCGTCACGGCCCGCGCCGTCCTCAGCGAGGGCTTGCGTCTCGTGGCCCGTTATGTGCGAGCGCGACCCCGGCCCTTCACCCTGGCGGTGCTGGGAGCCGCCCTCTACGCCGCCGCCATCATCGCGGCGTCACGGGTGATCGGCTGGGTCACTGACACCGCCATCCTTCCGGTTCTCGCCGAGGGGGAGGACATCGGAGGACGGGTTCGGCTGGTGGTAGGGGCCATCCTCGGAGTGGCCGTGTGGAAGGCTTCGGCCATCGTCCTCCGCCGGGACTCCGCCGGGTATCTCCAGTTCCGCACCCAACAGGACGTCCGTGAGCAACTGATCGAGCATCAACTCCGGCTCGAACTGGCCTGGTTCGGTCGTCAGTCCGTCGGCGACCTGCTGTCGGTGGCAGACAACGATGCCCGGCAGGCCACCGGGGTACTGTCTCCGTTCCCCTACGCCACCGGGGTGTCGCTGCTGATCGTCGGCACCGTGGTCCTCACGTTCCTGATCGATCCATGGCTGGGACTCGTGACGCTCGTCGGGCTGGGCACCATCGTCGCCGTCGAGGTCAACGCCGCCGTCACCGTCTACCCCCTCTGGGAGGGCATCCAGGACCAGTACGGCGAGGTCTCGCGGGTCGCCCACGAGTCGTTCGATGGCGCCCTCACCGTCAAGGCCCTCGGTCGGGAGGCGCATGAGATCGACCGCCTCCGGGCGGCGTCAGACGACCTGCGGGACCGCATCGTCCAGGTCAACACAATGTGGGAGAGCTATCGGGTTCTCATCACCAGCCTGATGCCGGCGATGAGCCTGGTCGTCCTGGCCGTCGGGGCGTACCGGGTCGACTCCGGCGCCGTCACGCCCGGCGACATCGTCTCGGCGCTCTACCTGCTCGGCCTCCTTGCCTTCCCGGTGCAGTTGATCGCCTTCGTCCTCTTCGACATGGCCGCCTCGATTCCCGCTCGGCGTCGGGTCCAGGCGGTGCTCGATGTGGCCGAGACCGTGGAGTACGGCGAGGAGACGGCGGCGCTCGATACCGGCCCGGCCCCGATTGCCGGCGATGAAGTCACCTTTGGCTATGAGCCAGATTCCATTGTTCTCGACGAGGTGGCGCTCGACATTCCGGCCGGTCGCACGGTGGCGATCGTCGGCCCCACGGGTTCGGGCAAGTCCACGCTCACGCTCCTCCTCGCCCGCCTCTGGGATCCGGGCTCGGGCCGGATCCGCATCGACGGACGCGACCTGCGCAGCTTCGCCCGGTATGAGCTGCCCCGTGAGGTGGCCTATGTGTCGCAGGGGTCGTTCCTCTTCGACGACACGGTCCGGGGCAACATCACGCTGGGAGCCGAATACCGGGACGAAGCCGTGACCGACGCCGCCCGGGTGGCCGGGGCCCACGACTTCATCCGGGAGTTGCCCGACGGCTACGAGACACGCATCGGCGAGCGCGGGGCGACGCTCTCCGGTGGCCAGCGCCAGCGGGTCGCCCTCGCCCGTGCCCTGGTGAGGCGACCACGGCTGCTGATCATGGACGACGCCACCTCGGCCGTCGATCCTTCCGTGGAGGCTCAGATCCTCCATCGCCTCCGTTCCGCCGACCTGCCTTCAACGGTGGTGCTCGTCGCCTACCGCCCCTCTTCCATTCGTCTCGCCGACGAAGTGGTGTTCGTCGAAGACGGCCGCGTCAAGGCCCAGGGCAGCCACGAAGAGTTGATGGAGTCTCAGCCCGGCTACGCCCGCTTGGTTCGCGCCTACGAAGAGGACGCCGCCGAACGACAGCGGGGAAGTGTGGCGTGACGGAGTCGGCATCCACGATCAGCGTGCTCAGGAGGGCCTTCGTCGAGGCGCCGGCGCTCGGTCATCAGCTCTGGCTCATCCTGCTGATGAACGCCGCCGGCACCGGCATCCAGGTGTTGATCCCGGTCCTCATCCAGCAGACCATGGACGGGGATCTGACCGGCGGCCAGGTCGACGTGGGTGGAGTTCTCTCCAAGGTCGGAATCGCCGCCGTCGTCCTTGTCGTGGGAGCGCTGCTCGGCCGGGCTGCCATGATCCGGCTCGCCCGCCAGGCCGCCACCGGCCTCTCCGACCTGAGGGTCAAGGTGTTCGGGCGCCTGATCTCGAGTTCCGTGCTGCACGTGCAATCGGAGCGGCGAGGCGCCCTCGTCTCTCGCGTCACCTCTGACATCTCGACGGTGCAGGAGTTCACTGAGTGGGGCGGTGTTGTCTTCGTGGTCAACATCACCCAGGTCTTCATCGCCATTGTCGTCATGGCCGTTTACGAGGTCCGGCTCGCCCTCATCGTCGTGGCCGCCGTTGTCGTGTACGCCGCGGTCCTCCTCTGGTTCCAGCGCATCCTCCAGCGCAACTACGACCGGGTGAGGGGCGTGGTCGCCGACTCGTTGGCGGTGATGGGCGAAGCCATCACCGCCCTCCCCGAAGTGCGTGCCTACGGAGTCGAGACGCGCACCTTCGACAGGGTCCGGGACGCGCTGGAGAAGCGCTTTCGCGTCGAGTTCAAGACAGCCGCTTTTGGCAATGCTCTCTTCTCCACGGCGGAGCTGTTCGCGGCCTCGCTCACCGCCGGGGTCATCGCTGTCGGCCTGTTCCTGGGAACCGGTGGAGGCGCCGGCGTCAGCGCCGGGGTGCTGCTCGCCTTCCTCTTCCTGGTGAACCTCCTCATCGAGCCGGTGCAGAGCCTGGTCGAGATTCTCGACTTCGCCCAGAGCGCCGCCTCGGGCCTGCGCCGGGTAGTCGAAGCGCTCGATCGGGTGGACGAACTGACCGAGGCGCCCGATCCCGTTGACCTACCCCAGGGAACCCTCGGCATCGAGTTCGAGGACGTTACCTTCCGCTATCCCTCCGGCCCCGACGTGCTGAGCGCAGTGAGCGTCGAGATCGAGCCGGGGATGCGGGTGGCGGTGGTGGGTGAGACCGGCTCCGGGAAGACCACTTTCGCCAAGCTCCTCGTCCGGATGCTCGACCCCGAGGCGGGAACCATTCGCATCGAAGGGCTCGACCTGAGGCAGGTCTCGTTTGCCAGCCTTCGTTCCCGGGTGGCCTTCGTCCCCCAGGAGGGATTCCTGTTCGAGGGCACGATCGCCGACAACGTCCGCTACGGCAGTCCCAGCGCCGGTCCTCGGGAGGTGGAGACGGCCTTTCTCGAGCTGGGCCTCGACGGTTGGCTGGCATCGCTCCCCAGCCGGACCGCCACCGAAGTGGGGGAGAGGGGCGGCAACCTCTCCGCCGGTGAACGGCAACTGGTCGCCCTGGTTCGGGCCTGGATCTCCGCCCCGGACCTTCTCGTCCTGGATGAGGCCACGTCGGCCGTCGATCCCGCCCTCGACGTCCAGATCCGGCGGGCGATCGACCGGCTGACCTCGGGTCGCACCTCGGTGACCATCGCCCACCGCCTGGCCACGGCGGAGGCAGCCGACGAGGTGCTGGTCTTCGACCAGGGCCGTTTGGTCGAGCGCGGCCATCACCACGACCTGGTGAAGGCGGGCGGCGTATACGCCGCCCTCTACGAGGACTGGGTGGCCGGCACGAAGACGGCCTAAGCGGTGCGTTTGAATTTTGGGGGGCGGGCGGCAGGTGGCCTCGTGGCAGTCCGGACTGGTGCCCGGCAAGTTCAGTGAAGGCAACGCCGTCCGGAGCAGTTCTTTGGACGAGGGGGAACGGCCTGGCCCTTTTAATTTGACGGTGGCAGACGGTATCCGTTCCCCATGGTCGAAAGAAGGGCGGGGCCGTTCCCCACGGTCGAAAGAACCCGCCGGGTGCCTGCGCTGAATCCGCCCGAACAGTGACCCGGGGTAGCGAAACGCTGCGACATCACCGGAACTTCCGTCTTCCGTCTTCCGTCTCTGGGAGGACAGCGAGGCGGCGTCGATACAATCGGGGGATGGTCGAAGAATCCGGAGGGGCCGGCGCCGGTCGGAATGAATGGCTGCTGGAGGAGATGCGGGAGAGATATCTCGACTCACCGCGCTCAGTCAGTGATGAGTGGCGCCGGTTCTTCGAGGGCAACGGGGCGCCGGCGACCCCGCCCCCGCCCCCGTCCCCGACGCCGCCCCCGACCCCGCCTCCGGAGAAGTCCCGGGCCCAAACCCCCGACAACGCCACCGCTCTCAGGGGCATCTCTGGAGTCATCGCCCAGCGGATGGACGAGAGCCTGGCGGTCCCGACGGCGACTTCGATGCGCACGATCCCGGCCAAGCTGCTCGAGGTCAACCGGGTCATCATCAACAACCAGCTCAGGCGCCTGACGGAAGGCGGCAAGGTCAGCTTCACGCACCTCATCGGTTGGGCCATCGTGCGGGCGCTACGCGACCACCCGGAGATGAGTGTCTCGTTTGCCGAGATCGACGGGGTCGGCTACATCCTGCGTCATCCCGAGGTCAACCTCGGCCTCGCCATCGACCTCGAACGGCCCGACGGGTCCAGGGTCCTACTGGTGCCCAACATCAAGGGCGCCGACCAGATGGACTTCCGCCAGTTCTGGAAGGCTTACGAGGACATCGTCGCCAAGACCCGCGCCAACAAGCTCAGCCCCGACGACTTCGCCCGAACGACCGCCACCCTCACGAACCCGGGGACCATCGGCACCGTCCAGTCGGTGCCCCGCCTCATGCCCGACCAGGGTGTGATCATCGGGGTGGGCGCCATTGCGTATCCGCCGGAGTTCGAGGCATCCGACCCCGACCACCGCGCCCGCATGGGCATCGGGCGCATCGTCACTCTCACGTCGACCTACGACCATCGGGTGATCCAGGGGGCGCAGTCGGGCGAGTTGTTGGCCGAGATCCACCGCCTCCTCCTGGGAGAGGACGGCTTCTACGACGGGATCTTCTCGGTGCTCGATATCCCCTACACCCCGGCTCGGTGGGCGACCGACTTCAACCCTCCGATCGGCAGCAAGGAATGGATCGAGAAGCAGGCCAAGGTCTTCCGGATCATCAACGCCTACCGCGTGCGCGGTCACCTCATCGCCGACCTCGATCCGTTGCGGATGGAGCCGCCTCGTATGTACGAGGAACTCGACCCGCTGTCCTACAACCTGACGATCTGGGACCTCGACCGTGAGTTCGCCACCGGTGGCATCCTCGGCACGCCCACGATGCGGCTGGGGAAGATCCTCTCCCTGCTCCGTGACGCCTACTGCCGATCGATCGGCGTCGAGTACATGCACATCCAGGAGTCCGAACAGAAGCGATGGATCCAGGACCGGGTCGAGGTGCCGGCCGCTCCCGCCACGCCCGAGGAGCGGGTCCGCATCCTTCGCAAGCTCAACGAGGCTGAGTCGTTCGAGACGTTCCTCCACACCAAGTACGTGGGGCAGAAGCGGTTCGGGCTGGAGGGAGCCGAATCGCTCATCCCGCTACTCGACGCCGTGCTCGGCGAGGCGGTGGAAGCCGGAATGTCCGCGGCCGTGATCGGGATGGCCCACCGCGGGCGGCTCAACGTGCTCACCAACATCATCGGCAAGTCGCCCGCCCAGATCTTCCGTGAGTTCGACGGCGATCTCATCCCCGGAGCGGTGGGGGGCGCCGACGACGTCAAGTACCACCTCGGCGCCAAGGGCACGTATCAGACGGTCGAAGGCGACATCGAGGTGGAGATGGTGGCAAATCCCAGCCACCTCGAAGCGGTCGGGCCGGTGCTCGAGGGCGCCGCCCGGGCCAAGCAGGAGCAAATCGGCGGGGACGGTCACGAGCAGGTGCTCCCGATCATTCTCCACGGCGATGCCGCCTATGCCGGCCAGGGGGTGGTGGTCGAGACGCACAACCTGTCCCAGCTGCGGGGTTATCGCACGGGCGGCACGGTGCACATCGTGATCAACAACCAGGTCGGCTTCACCACCTCGACCAGGGATGCCCGGTCCAGCTTCTACGCCACCGACGTCGCCAAGACGGTGCAGGCCCCGATCATCCATGTCAATGGCGACGACCCGGAAGCGGTCACCCGGGCGGCCCGCCTCGCCTTCGCCTTCCGCCAGGAGTTCGAGAAGGACGTCGTCATCGACATGGTGTGCTACCGGCGGAGAGGTCACAACGAGGGCGACGAGCCGTCCTACACCCAGCCCCTGATGTACAAGAAGATCGACGAGCATCCCTCGGTCCGGAAGCTGTACCTGGACCGTTTGATCAGCACCGGGGAGCTTCCTACCGAGAAGGCCGATCAGCTCCTGGCCGAGTACCGCCAGCTCCTCGACACCGCCTTCAAGAGCACGCGGGACCCGACCGTTCCCTCGATCACGGAGAAGCCGGCCGTGGAGGAGGTCGATCCGCCGACTGCCGTCGAGCGGCGGGTTCTCGACGAGGTGCTGGACTACATCACCGCGGTGCCGGACGGCTTCACGATCCACCCCAAACTGGAGCGGCTGGTCACAGAACGTCGCAACGCCCTCGCCGACGACTTGGTCGACTGGGGCACGGCAGAGGCGCTGGCGTTCGGATCACTCGCCAAGCAAGGGATCCCGGTGCGGCTGGCAGGCGAGGACTCGCGGCGAGGCACCTTCAGCCACCGGCACGCGGAGATGGTCGACTACAACACGGGCGAGTCTTGGGTCCCACTCCAGACATTGACCGACGGGGAGGCCCGCGTCCGGGTCGTCGACTCGCTCCTGTCGGAGTTTGCCGCCGTCGGTTTCGAGTACGGGTACTCCACCGAATGGCCCGAGGCGCTGGTCATGTGGGAGGCGCAGTTCGGTGACTTCGTCAACGGCGCCCAGGTGGTGATCGACCAGTTCATCGCCGCCGGGGAATCCAAGTGGGGGGAGACCTCGGGCCTCACGATGCTGCTGCCGCACGGATACGAGGGTCAGGGGCCGGAGCACTCTTCGGCCCGCATCGAGAGATTCCTGGAACTGTGCGCCGGCGACAATCTGCGCGTGGTGTTGCCTTCGACGTCGGGCCAGTACTTTCACCTCCTCCGTCGCCAGGCCGTGCGACGCCCCCGCAAGCCCCTCATCGTCTTCACGCCGAAGTCGCTTCTGCGGAACAGGGCCGCGTTCGTGGCGGCCGAGGTCCTCGAGCGGGGCCGCTTCGAGCCGCTCGTCCTCGAGGACGTTCCGCAGGCATCGCGTCTCGTCCTCTGTTCGGGCAAGGTCTACCACGACCTCGACGCCCGCAGGAGCGAGGCGGGGCTGACAGACGTCGCCATCGTCCGTCTGGCCCAGCTCTACCCGGTGCCCACCGAAGAGATGGAGGCGCTGGCGGAAAGGTATGCCGACGCCGAGCTCGTTTGGTGCCAGGAGGAGCCCAAGAACATGGGTGCCTACGGCTTCCTATGGCCCCGTCTTCGCGACGTGTTCGGCCGAGAGGCGCGGTACGCCGGCCGGGCGAGCGCCGGCAGCCCGGCCACCGGCTCGGCCCGTGTGCATCGCCAACAGCAGGCCGCTCTGGTCAATGCCGCCCTCGGTCTCGAGTAAGAGGGCGATCGGCGTTCCCTTAGAAGGGTGTAACGCTCGGGTCCGTCGCGAGACAGACTCTCCGTAGCCGCCGGGCGGGTGGCGTCCTGAGGGGGTCTGGAGAACTCGGGATGCGCCTCCCGCCGCGGCGACTTGCAGATGCTAATGCCTCTGCGGCCCGCCCCAGATGAGACGGGCGAATCAGTCGCGTTCAGGGTTCGGAAGGCGGCAGATATCGCGCTTCGATGAAGTTCTTCCCGTCGTGGGCGATGCTCCAGGTCGACCCCTTCTGACATGCGAGGGGGGATAGGAACTTCGTTCCCTGGCGAGCCAGCTGCTCCAGCATGGCGGGGATCACATCCCCGTGAGAGCACAGCACTGTGGTCGTGCCGGCCACTTCGGCCAGGACAGAGGCGACTGCCTTTCGGCCCGCACCCTCGGCCAACCCTTCATGGTCCTCGACTTTCACGTCGAGGTGTCTAGCCAGCGGATCCACAGTCTGCACGCAGCGCAGATACCGGCTGGACAGGACTCGTGTAACGCCGATGCCGGCGAGTTCCTCTGCCAGCGTTCGGGCCTGGGCCTCGCCCTTCTTGGTGAGCGGCCGCTCCTCGTCCGGACCTTTCCATCTCGAGCGGTCGCCTGCCGCGGTATGACGGACCAGGTGGAGGTCGGAGTGAACTGTGGCAGCGCCGAAGTCGAGGTCGCCCAGCAGTTTGCGGTCGTAGTCATAGCTGAGCTGTTTGCGGGCCTTCTTGACGCCCATCCAGCGGACCTCATCGACCTCGTCGTTGGGGACGAAGGGCGCGGCCCGATAGGCGCGCATGGCGAAATAGCGGACTTCCTTCGGGCCGGCCGAGACGGCGTAGCGAGTTGTTCCGGCCTCACCGACGATGCGGCAGCGGAGTCCGGTCTCCTCCCACACCTCGCGCAGGGCGGCCTGGCGTCCGCTCTCGCCCGGATCGTCCTTGCCCTTGGGAAGTGTCCAGTCGTCGTATCGGGGCCGGTGAACGACGACCACCTCGGTGGTTGGACCGGCGCCGCGCACCACGACACCGCCTGAGGCGCGGACAGCCACCTTCTGCGTCCGCGGGCTCACTGACGGCGGCCGCCGCCCCGGAAGGGCGGGGGCCGCAGCGAGGCGGGATCGTCGGCGTTGCGGAGATCGATGGAGACGGCCCCGCACACGGAGCATGTCTGGCGCGACATCCCGCCACCGATCAGCTGGGGGGCGGCGAAGCGATGGATGCCCTGGCGGCAGTCGGCTTGCGCCTTGCGGCGGCGCCGTCGTCCGGTGTTGCGTTCCGAGCCCATGACCGCATCTCAGGGTAGCCACAACGGGCTCAGGCGTCGCTCGGAGTCTCGATCAAGCCGGCCACCGCTTCCTGGACGAGCGACCGGGCCGGGTCCAGTAAGGCGTTGTGGCGGGAATGCTCCAGCCAGAGGAGGCGGGCGTCGAGACGGCGGGCCAGGATCGTGCCCGACCGGGGTCGCACGGTCTCGTCGGCCCGGGACTGGATGACCAACGCCGGTCGCCGCAATCGACCCGCGGCGCGGAAGGCGCGGCGGATGATCGTCATGAGTTCGGCGACTGAAGCGGTGGGCAGGGTGGCGTAAGGGCGCCAGAGATGAGCGAGATCCGGGTCCGGCGGCGGGGAGGCGGCCGGGCGGGTCTCCGGCACCCAGTGCTTTGCCAGGGGGGCCAGGGTCACCTTGTGGTCCTGAGTGAACACAGGACTGTTGATCGTCGTGATCGAGGCGGCGGCGGTGGGACGGGCGATGAGGATGCCGATGAGGCCGCCCATGGACAGACCGACGAGATGAACCCGGCGATGATCGGCGACCGAACGGGAAGCGACGAGGGCCGAGTCGATCCAGTCCTCTGCTGTTGTGGAGGCGAGGTCTGCCGGGCTGGTCCCGTGGCCGGGCAACCGGGGCGCCACGACGGTGTGGCCCCTGACGGCGAGGTAGTCGGCCGTGGGGATCCAGTGCCCGGGGTGGCCGGTGAAGCCATGGATCAGCACGGCCGCTTCACCGCTGTTGCCCTCCTGTCTGATGGGCGCCGTCAACTCGAGCACCGGCGGCTTCGGATCAGTCGTCAAGGAGAGCGCGCAGTTCCATGGAGACGCGGGCGGCGTCGACGAGGCCGTGGCGTTCGATGGCGAACTGCGGCCAGGGCACGTCGAAGCCCGTGACGCGGTGGATGGGTGCCACGAGGTCGAAGATCGCTTCCTCGCCGACCACCGCCGCCACGTCGGATGCGACGCCGGCCGCTCCCTGCGGCTCCTGGACAACGAGCAGTCGGCCGGTGCGGCGGACCGAGTCGAGCACCGTTTCCCGGTCCCAGGGGAAGAGGGTACGGAGATCTATCACCTCGACCGACGCCTCCACCTGATCGGCGGCCTCGAGGCAGACCGGCACCATCCCGCCGTAGGTGACGATGGTGGCGTCGGTGCCGGTTCGGCGTACCCGCGCCCGCCCGATGGGCAACGTGTAATGGTCGACGGGGACGTCCTCCCGGCCCGCCCGGTAGAGCACCTTCGGTTCGAGGAAGATCACAGGGTCCTCGCCTTCTAGCGCCGCCGCCAGCAGGCCTTTGGCGTCGATCGGGGTGGAAGGGCAAACCACCACCAGGCCGGGGGCGTGGACGAAGTAGGCCTCGGGGGAGTCGCAGTGGTGCTCGTGGGCTCCGATCCCGGCGCCGCTCGGGAAGCGAACCACGACCGGGACCGAGGCGTGGCCCCGGGTCCGATACCGGAAGCGGCCGAGGTGAGAGACGATCTGGTCGAAGGCCGGATAGACGAAGCCGTCGAACTGGATCTCGGGGACGGGGCGGGCACCGGCCAGCGCCATGCCGACAGCGGTTCCGACGATCCCGGACTCGTTGAGAGGCGTGTCGATGACCCGGGCCGGACCGTACTTCTGCTGTAGGCCCTCCGTGATACGGAACACGCCGCCCGACACGCCGATGTCCTCACCGAGGAGGATCGTCTGGTCGCTCCGTTCCATCGCCTGATGGAGGGCTGCGTTGATGGCCTCAGCCATGGTCCAGCGCTCCGTTGCGCCGTCCGGAAGGGTGTCCCGCCCGACACTCCACATCTCGTCGGGCGAGAAGGGGGTTTCCTCCTCATCGTGGGCACGTTGCATGGCATGAAGCTGGTCGACGACGTGGGTCGGTATCCGGTGGAAGCCGTGGCGGATGGCCTCGTCGCGACCGGGAAGGGCGCGCGCCTCGATCTCGGTGATGGCGGCTTCGACCTGGTCGGTCGTCTCGGCGGCGACCTTCTCCCCGACCGCCTCATCCCACTCGCGGCGGGATTCCAGGAACCGCTCGAGACGGGTGATCGGGTCCCGCTGTCGCCACCCGTCCTCTTCGGCGGCGTCGCGATACAACCGGGCGTCGTCGGCGGTGGCGTGGGCGCCGTAGCGATACGTCATGGCCTCGATCAGGGTGGGTCCGCCGCCGCTCCTGGCCTTCTCCACCGCCTCCCGCGTCGTGAGATACACGGCGATCGGATCCATCCCGTCCACTCTCACCCCGTCGAATCCATAGGCCAGCGCCTTTTGGGCGATGGTGGGAGAGGCGGTCTGCAACTCGTAAGGGACGCTGATGGCGTAGAGGTTGTTGGAGCAGATGAACACGGTCGGCGTCTTCCAGACGCCGGCGAAGTTCATGCCCGAATGGAAGTCGACTTCCGACGTCGCCCCGTCGCCGAAGTACACGGCCGTGACCGTGTCCTCTCCCGCCAGCTTGGTGACGTAGGAATAGCCGACGGCGTGGGGGAGCTGGCTGGCGATGGGCACGGTGATGATGCCCTGGCGGTACTTGGCGACGTCCCAATCCGAGTTGGGGAGGCCCCGCCAATACGACATGAAAACCTCGACGGGAAGTCCGCGGGCGATCTGGACTCCGTGCTCCCGGTACGACGGGAAGAGGTAGTCGTCGGGAGCCAGGGCCAGAGCCGAGCCGATCTGTACCGCCTCCTGACCCTCGAGCATTGGATACGTCCCCACCCGTCCCTGCCGTTGGAGCGCCAGCATCCTCCGGTCGAGGGTGCGGGCGAGGACCATCTTGCGGTACAGCTCCTGATACAGCTCGGCCGGAAGCCCGGGATCCTCGGCGACCAACCTCCCCTCGGCGTCGATGACCGACACGGCATCGGGCACGTCGGCCGTCGGCGGCGATGCAGTCATGAATACGAGTCTGCCACAGAACGCGGGCGAACCTTTGTCCCCCACGAAATGGGGGAAGCCCCTTTTGTCCCCCACGAAGTGGGGGAAGGTCCCTGCCACCGGAGCGAAGCGGAGGTGGGAGGTAGGGGGATGCCCGAAGGGCAGGGCGAACCCTTTGTCCCCCACGAAGTGGGGGAAGGTTCCTGCCACCGGAGCGAAGCGGAGGTGGGAGGTAGGGGGATGCCCGAAGGGCAGGGCGAACCCGTCGCGAACCTCTCCCTACAGCCAATCCTGTTGGGAGCGACTGCCCCCTACCCCACCGGCTCCGCTGCGCTCCTCCGGCGGGGGCCCCTTCCCCCTTCGCTTCGCTCAGGGGGACAAAGCTCAGGGGGACAAACTTCCGACTTCCGTCGCTTCAGTCGAACAGCACCCAGGGGCGGCCACCGCGGATGGCGTGCCAGGCGGCTTGCGGCGACATTCCGTGTGCGTCGGCGTACTGCAAGACGGCGGCGGCGGCGTGCGGCGTGGCGAACGAGGTGCCCGACCACTGGGCGCAGCCATGGAACGGGAGAGTCGAGTCGTCGCCGTACAAGAACTCGAGGCCGTTGCCGACGTAATCGCTCACCAGGTCGACGCCCGGCGCCCAGGCGTTGACCCAGTTCCCGTAGTTGGAGAAGACGGCCGGCCGCTGCTCCCCGTTCTCATCGGGTTGATCCAGGGCGCCGACCGACATGATGGCGTGGCCGACTTCGGCATCATCGGAGAAGCCGGCCGGAAAGAAGCGCTGCGACTTGGCGTCATTGCCGGCTGCGGCGGCAATCAGGAGTTCCTTGCCCTCCTTCCTGCAGGCCTCGATCCATCTCCTCACGGCAGCCTTCAAGCCCGGGATCCCCAACCCGGGGGCGGCGTACATCCCCAACGAGAGGTTGAGCACGTCCGGGCACGCCTTCAATGCGCCATCCGTGGCCTCGATAAAGCTGTCGAGCGTCACCAGACCGGAGTCGGCGACCGCCTTGGAGTGCGACACAGTCACCCCCGGCGAACGGCGGTTGAAGATCCCCTGGATGAATGTGCCGTGGGCGGCGCCATGCCAGTCGATGACCTTGGTCGGGTTCTCGACGTCCGGTCTGTCGATGACCGCCGTCGCCACGGGACCAGGCGCCGCCTCCTTCAAGACACCGGTGTCGACGATGGCGACGCCATATCCGTTCGTCAGCGCCTTCCCGGCGGGGCTCTCGGCAGCGTCATGGGGACGGGGGTCGTCACCGGGGCCGATTCGGGGCACGCCCTGGGCGAGGCTGAGCACCGGGTGGGGCGCCACGTTGGCGTCCTGGCACCTGATCCGGCTGGCGAGATCGAGCGAGTCGACCCCCTCCGGAAGCGTGAAGATCGTGAAGTCAGGTCGGCGGTTCTCCTCGACGGTCTTGCCGAATCGCCGGCCCAACTGCTCCCGGACGAATCCCGTCGTCTCGGTGCAGGCGACGAGCTCGGTCGGGCGATAGAGGACGACACCGTCGTGGGTCTCCTCGCCCGGCTCGAAGAACGGCCACCGGCCGACATTGAGACGGTCGAGGCTCTTCAGCCGTCGGGAAACGAATACCGCCGGATCGCGAGCTGGATCACTGGACTTCAAGCTGCTTCTCCTGCCAGGGAGGGGACGATTGAGTGAGCCGGGGTCGACCGGCCCTGATACGGACAAAGCTAGCTGCCACACTCCTCCCATGGCCGGACGACCCGACGCCGAGGCGCTTCTCTCCCTCGTCGACACCGATCCGGATGCCGTGTTGGCGGCGGAGTCGCTCCTCGACGAACTGGCAGCCGCTGCCGACCCGACACCGGTCGCCATCGCTCTCCGGGCCCGGGCGCTCGCCTATGCCCACCTCGAGAAGATGGACCTGGCGCTCGACACGATCGAGCGGGCGCTGGCGCAGGCCCCGACCGAGGACGACGTGGTCGGCGGCGTGGAGATGACGGCGGGAGCCCTGACGGTTTGGGGCGGGAACACCGAACGGGGCCTCAGCCTCCTTCGCCGCGCCTCGTCGCGGGCAGGAGTGGGCAGCGAGGCGGGAGTCCAGCTGGGTGCCTCGCTATATCGCCTGGGAAGGTACGCCGAGGCGCTCGATGCTCTGGAGAGTGCCCGCACCACGCTCGATCCGGGAGACGCCGTGTGGTGGTCCCGGTTGGAAACGAACCTCGGGCTGACCCTGGCCGCCCTGGGCCGGACAGGCGAGGCGCGCCAGGCGATCAACCGCTCCATCGAACTCGATCGGGACGCCGGGCACGCCCGGGGCGTGGCGACGGGTTTCCAGAACCTGGGGTGGGTCGCCAGCGTTGCCGGTGACCTGCCGGCCGCTTTCGAGTACTACGAGGAGGCGGCCACCCGGTTGGCGAGGCTGGGCACGGCCGAGTTGTGGCGCGACCGGGCCGACGCCCTCCTCAGCGCCGGGTTTGTCGACGAGGCGGTGGCGGCCACTCGGGCCTCGGCGGAGGCCCTGGCGGCGTCGGGTCACGCCACCGCGGCCACCGAGGCCAAGCTCAAGCTCGCTCAGGCCCTGTTGGTGAGGTCCGACTGGGCGGAGGCCGGGGCTGTCGCTTCCGCCGCCGCCGAGGAGTTCCTGGCTCAGGAACGGCCCGGGTGGGCTACGTATGCTCGCTCGCTGGCCACTGGCGCCCTGGTGGCGGTCGATCCGGCCGCGGTCCCAACCGGCGCGCTCCTGGAACTGGCGGAGGAACTCGAGGCCCATGGCTTTTCATCGCCGGCCCAGGACTTCCGGGCCCGGGCGATCACGACTGCCGCCGGGCAGGGCCGGGCAGCCGAGGTCGACGACGTCGCCCAACGGTTGGTCACCGGCCGTCTCCGTCCCCAGTCGGCGGCGGCGGCATGGCTGGCTCGGGCCGAGGTCCATCGCAGTCTCGGACGCCGACGGGAGGCGCTTCGTGCCTCCTCCCGGGGCATGAACGCTGTCGAGGATATGAGCGCGGCACTGGGTGGATCGGAAGCCCGGGCCTATGCCAGCCGCAGCCTCGACGGGCTGGCTTCCCTCGCCCTGGAGCTGACGCGGTCGGCGGGGCGTCCCCGCCGGGTCTTCGAATGGATCGAGCGGGCCCGGGCCGGATCGCTGCGCCTTCCCCGCGTAACCGCCCCTGGAGACGAGGTCTCGGCATCCCTCGTCGCCGAGCTGCGGTCGTTGGAGCGCTCGGCGGTCGCCCTCCGACCGGGCCCGGACCTCGAGGAGCTATTCCGCCAGCGGGGGCGGCTGGAAGCGCGAATCCGGCATCGGGCCCGGGCCCTTCGCGGCGACGGCGGCCATTCGCGGGGCGCCCGGGCGGTGGAGGCTCTCGATCGGCTGGAGCCGGGGGAAGCCATCCTGGAGCTGGCGGTATCGGCGGGCCAGGTGTTCGGTGTCCTGCTGCACCGGGGCCATGCCCGGGAGATCGAGTTCGGGGCGGAGACCGCTGCGATCGCTGCCCAGCAACGGGTGCTCAGGTCGCTGGGCCGGGCCGCCCGCCGTCCGGGCGAGGCCCAGGCCGGGGCGGCGGCGGCCGACCTCCGTGCGGTGCCGCTCGATCTGGGTCGCGTGCCGGCTTCCGTAGAAACGCTCGTTGTCGTGCCCCCTCCCTCCCTCTACGCCCTGCCCTGGGCAATGCTTCCCGGCCTTGCCGACCGGATCGTCTCCGTGGCTCCTTCGGCCACGGCCGCGCTGGCCGGGGAGGCCTCCACCCCGGGAGCGGTCGCCTGCCTGGTCGGGACGGGCCTGCTCCATGCCGAGTCGGAGGCGAGGCGGGTGGCGGGCGAATACGACCGGGCCGTCGTCCTGGGAGCGGGGGCGGACGTCGAGCACGCCCTCGGCGCGCTCGACGGTGCCGACGTGGGGCATCTCGTCTGCCACGGGACCTTCCGGGGCGACAGCCCGCTCTTCTCGTCGCTCGCCCTCGCCGGTGGGTCGCTCTTCCTTCATGAGCTGGAACGGCTGGCCCGCCCTCCGAGCATGATGGTGCTCAGCGCCTGCGACCTGGGCGCATCGGCGGCGGTGTCAGCCGGGGAGGGGCTGGGAGCGGTCACGGCGCTGATCGCCGCCGGGGTCCGGACCGTCATCGCCTCGTCGCTGCTGGTTCCCGACCACGAGGTCGTGGGCGACGTCATGGTCGCGTTCCATCGCGAGCTGAGAACGGGGACCCGGCCGGCCGAGGCTCTTGACGCCGCCAGGAGGACCCTGGACCAGGGCCACCCCCTGGCCCCCGTCCTGGGCGCCCTCCAGTGCCACGGACGGTGGTGAAGACGCCCGGGTAACCTTGGCGGCGATGCCGATGTATCGACCGGGCCTCGCCCAGATCGCCCCCTACGAGCCGGGGCTTCCGATCGAGGAGGTGGCCCGTCGCCACGGATTGGATCCCGGCGACATCATCAAGCTGGCTTCGAACGAGAGCCCATGGGGCCCGTTTCCGGAAGCCATCGAGGCCATCGGCCGGGCCGCCCTGACGACCAACCGCTATCCCGACAACGAGGGCTACGAGTTACGCGAGTCGCTGGCCAAGCATCTCGGCCTCGATCCCGCCGCCATCTGGATCGGAGGCGGCTCGTCCGACCTGTTGCGGTCCATCGCCGTCGCCCTCGGTGGCCCGGGAACCAATTTCGTCTATGGATGGCCGTCGTTTGTGATCTACCGGCTCGGGGCGATGTGGTCGATGAGCGAGCGTCGCGAGGTGCCCCTCGACGAAGACCACCGCTTTGATCTCGCCGCGCTCGCCGAGGCAGTCGACGACGAGACGACCCTGGTCTTCGTTTGCAACCCGAACAATCCCACCGGGACTCATCTCCCCACCGCTGATGTCGAGTCGTTCCTCGACGGGCTGCCGGACCGGGTCACTGTGGTCGTGGACGAGGCCTACTTCGAGTTCGCGACCGCGGCCGACTACTCGTCGATGGCCGAACTGGCTGTCGAGCGACCCAACCTGATCGTCACCCGAACCTTCTCCAAGGTGTATGCCCTGGCTTCGCTGCGGGTGGGCTACGCCGTCACCCATCCGACCACGATCGCCGACATGCGACGGGCACAAGCCCCCTTCACTGTGACCCAGGTGGGTCAGGCTGCGGCGGCCGCCTCCCTGGGCAATGCCGCCCTGCTGGCCGCGCGAATCGAGGACAACGCCCGCGGGCGGGGACGGATCCTCGACGGCCTCGAGGACCGGGGATTGCCGCATGCCGACAGTCAGGCCAACTTCGTGTGGTTCCGCTCGGGCGTCCCCGACCCTGCCACCGCCTATGTCCGGTCGGGGGTGATCGTGCGCACCTTCGGCAACGAATGGGTCCGGGTAACGGTGGGAAGCGACGACGAGAACACCCTCTTCCTGGCGGCGCTCGACGAGGTCGAGGCCGCGGGCGGCTAACCCTCTCCTCGCGGGAGGGGTACGGTCGATTTCTCAGGCTTTCCACCGATCAATAGATTTACTCCCGGTCCCACCTCCCTTCTGATCCAGGAGCGCTTGCTGTGACAGCAATCGTCAACTTCTTCGCCGCTGCCGTGCGCCGCTTCCCCTGGGCGGTGATCATCGCCTCAGTCGTCCTGGCCTCCATCCTCAGCCCCTTTGCCAGCCAGGTGGTCGTCGCCACAGGCAACGAAGGGTTCGCCCCGGACAACGCGGAGATCCAGGCTCTGGAGAGGATCTCGGAGCTGTTCGGCACCGAGCAGGAGGCTGTGGTCCAGGTCGTGATCCGGGATCCGGGCGGCGACGTCATCTCCGGCGCCGGCCTGGAGGCGGCGGTGGCGGTCGAGGAGGCCATCCGCCGAGTCGGCGGGGACATGCTGTCCGAGACGACCCAGCGGCCCGGGGTCGTCTCGTTCCTGGCGCCTGTCGTTCAGGCGGCCCAACTCGAGGGCCTGCCCCTCGACCAACTCGACGACGACGTCGTCGACCAGATCTACCAGTCGGCGGTGTCGGCCATGCCACCCGAGCAGGCCGGGTTTGTCACCGGGCTTCTCTCCGAGGACGGCGACCCGGCTTCGGCTTCCGCCGAGGCGGCCATCGTGCTGGCTTTCTTCCGGGGTGGCGAGGGCGACGCCGTTGAAGTGATGGACGCCCAGACCGAGCTGGAGACGCGGATCGCAGACGAGCTCGAGACGATCGACAGCGAGGTCGAGATCCGGCCCTTCAGCTTCAACCTGCTGTTCTCAGGCATCGACGACTTCACCAGCGAGGTGGGGCGCCTGTTCACCTTCGCCGGGATCATCATCGTGGTCATCCTGCTGTTCGTGTACTGGCTTCGGCCCCGCGGCAACACCACGCGCGGGCGGAGCGTTCGTCGGGCCCTGGCCGACATGGCCCTGACGATGCTGACCATCTTCATGGCCATCGGCATGATGCAGGGCGCCGGTGTCCTGTTGGAGAAGGCGGGCATCCTGTCGGCCTTCTCGGCCCCGACGCAGATCGTCCCGATCCTGGTCATCGGCCTCGGCGTCGACTATGGCATCCACCTCATCAGCCGCTACCGGGAGGAGGCCGGGGAGGGCGAGTCAGTCGACGAGAGCATGACCCGTTCGATTTCCACATCGGGTGTCGCCCTCGTCCTGGCCACGCTGACCACCGTCATCGGATTCCTGACCAACCTCAGCAGCCCCGTGCCCGCACTCGCCGACTTCGGGATCCTGGCCGCCCTGGGGATCTTCTTCTCCTTCCTGTTGATGATGACCTTCGTTCCCGCCGTCAGACTTCTCCTTGACCGGCGTGCGGAAACGAATGGCCGGCTACCGGTCGAGGCGATGGGGGAACAAGGCGAGCGCCTGCTCCCGCAGATGATGGGGAGGACCGCAGTCATCGCCGAGCGGCTGCCGGCCGTCGCCCTCGCCGTCGCCGTCGCCCTCGGCGCTCTCGGCTGGTATGGCTACACGCAATTGGAGACGCGTTTCTCGTTCACCGACTTCCTGCCCGAGGACGCTCCCGCCATCGAGACGCTCGAGATCCTCACAGATGAGTTCGGTGGAGGGTTCGGGGAGCAGACCCAGGTCCTCATCGAGGCGGGTGACGGCCAGGACCTCGCTACCGGTGATATCCACAACCTGATGGTGGACGCCGGCGCCGGGCTGGGTCGACTCGAACACGTTTCGACCTTCGACACCCCGCAGGGGCCGGTCGCGAATGTCACCTCGCCCATAGGTGTGCTCCAGCAGATGTTCATCGGCGGTCCCGAGGCGGCACCGGCCGAGGTGCTCGCGGCCGTGCAAGCGGCGGGGATGGGGCAGGATCTCAAGGTGGCGGAGGGGATCGATGTCAGGCCCCTCTATTCCGCCCTGGCGGCTGCCGAGCCCGAGCAGATGGCAGCCGTCACCCACTACGCCGGCGACACGCTCGATGCGGTCCTGTTCGATGTTCGTACCACCGCCGGGGAGGGCGAGGTGCCGGAGTTGCGGGCTGGCCTGGAGGAGACCTTCGCCGGGCTCGAGACGACCGGGGCGACGGCGATAGCCACCAGCCAGAACATCATCTCCGACGTCGTCGTCAATGCACTCACCGCCTCGCAGAGCTCTTCGTTGTTCCTCACGCTGGCGGCTGCAACGGTCGTCCTCATCGTCTTCTTCTGGATCCGCAATCGCCGGCCGTTCCTCGGTGTCATCACAATGGCGCCGGTGGCACTTGTCGTGCTGTGGACCTACGGACTCATGTACGCCGCCGGGATCCCGTTCGGCCCGGTCACCGCCACGCTCGCCGCCCTGGCCATCGGCATCGGGGTGCCGTTCACCATCCACCTGGCGCGCCGCTTCGAGGAGGACCGCCTCGAGTTCGACGACATCGAGGAGGCGATCCGCTCGACCACGACCCATACCGGGGGCGCCCTCGCCGGCTCGGCCTTCACCACCATGGCCGGCTTCGGCATCCTGATGACCTCGACCCTGGTTCCCTTCAAGCAGATGGGCCAGGTGACGTTCTTCGCCATCGGCCTGGCGTTGTTCGCTGCCATCGGGGTGCTGCCGTCGATGCTCGTTCTGTGGGAGCGCTGGCATCGCAGGCGGGACCGGTGATCGCCTATCGTCGCTCGCGTGTCTGATCTGCCGAGCCAGAGGCTGACCGACGCCGCCCTGGACGTGCTGGAGCGAGGATATGGGATGGCGGTGTCGCGGCTGTCCCATCTCGCCACCCACAGCAACGTGCTCTATCGAGCCGATCTCGTCGACGGCCGCCGTCTCGTGCTCAGGGTGAGCCGTCCCAAGTCGAACACGCGGAGCAACATCGACCTCGAGGTCGCCTGGTTGGACCACCTGGCCAACGACCCCCAACTCAACCTGGCCACCCCCGTGCCGACCCCATCCGGTCGCCTGGTGGTCGACTTCGACACCGACGTGGGCCCCCGCCACTGCGTCCTGTTCACGTGGGTGCCGGGGGAGCCGCTCGGGGACGGCGCCGGGACCTCGGGCTATCGCGCCCTGGGGAGGGTTTCGGCCCTGCTCCACCGTCACGGTGACTGGCGGCCGGCCGACCCGTCCCAGCTGCGGCGCTGGGACAGGACGTTCTACTACCCCGAGACCCTGGACCCGGTCGTGATCGACGAGATCCGCTACGACGACCTCTTCTCCGGGATCCGACCCCTGCTTCGCCGGACGGCCGAGCTGGTCGATTCCGAGCTGAGGCGACGGTGGGCGACCGGTCGGGCGATGGTGGTGCACGGCGACCTGCACGAGTGGAACGTCCATCTCTATATGGGGAGGGCATGGGCCATCGACTTCGAGGACCTGATGCTGGCCCTGCCCGCCCAGGACATCGCCACTTCCCTGTACGGGGCCAGGATGCGGCCGGACCTCGACAGTCTCATCTCTGCCTTCCGTACCGGATACTCCGAGCACGGCGAGTGGCCCGTGCAGGGCCGGGCCGAGCTGGAGCTGTACTGGGCTGCTCGCCAGGTGATGCTGATGAACCACGCCGCCCAGATCCTGCGCAGCCCCGACGCCCGCAAGTACTTCGACGACGTCCTGCCCTGGTTGCGGGCATACGGGGAGCGGTCGAGCCTGCGGCGACCGGACGAGTAGCCTGGGCCGCCGCCAACGAAAGGCATCGCCGCCATGCCCGAGCTCGAGCTCTTCAGCACCCTCCAGGCGTCCATGACGCCACGCATGCTCGGCCACGTCCCCGCCGGGACCCGGATCGACTTTCCTTTCGAGGGCACGGCGACCGGGCCTCATTGGGAAGGGGAGCGGCCCGTACGGGGCATCGACTACGTCACGGTGCGGAGCGACGGCAACATGGACCTCGAGATCCGGGGGACGATCGGGGAGAAGCGCGAGACGGTGGCATACCGCGCCACGGGAGTAAGCATCGTCCACGAGGACAAGACGGCCTCGCCGCAGGAGCTGATCAGTTTCCAGACCGGGAACGAGGATCTGGCGTGGCTCAACACCGTCATCGGCATCGGCCTCGGTCGCGGTGGTTCCGAGCTCGAGTTGTCGATTTACGTGGTTCGTCCCTGACATGGACCTGGGCCTGATCGCCGGGACGGGCTGGGCGTCGGGCCTGAACGTGTACGCGGTCGCCCTCATCCTCGGCCTGGTGGGCCGGCTCGGCGGAGCCCCAATGCCAGAACAGCTCACGTCCACGCCCGTCCTGGTCGGGGCAGGAGTCCTCTACGCCGTCGAGTTCTTCGCCGACAAGGTTCCTTACCTCGACAACATCTGGGACGCTGTCCATACGGTCATCCGGCCCGTCGCCGCCGGGACCATCGGGTATTGGCTGGCCGGCGACGCCGGAATGTCGGAGGCCCTGGGAGCCGGCACTTCCGCCGGCCTGGCGCTCGTATCGCATTCGACCAAGGCCACTACCCGTGCCGCGGTCAACGTCTCTCCCGAGCCGGTCTCCAACATCTCCCTGTCTCTGTTCGAGGACGGTCTGGTAGCGGGTGTCGTGGCGTTGGCCGTGGCGGCGCCCGTGGTGGCGCTGGTCGTCGTGATCATTTTCGTGATCCTCGGGGTGTGGCTCGTAGTCAAGCTATGGCGGGCGATCTCGAGACTATGGGCCCGCCTGGCGGCCCGCACCGCCGCTCCTTGACGCGACGGAGTTTGTCCCCCTGAGCGCAGCGAAGGGGGCCCCCGCGCCGGAGCGCAGCGGAGGCGTGGGGTAGGGGGATCTCACTCCCGGGGTGTTACGTGCGGAAGTTTGGGGGACGCTTTTCCTGGAAGGCATTCATGCCTTCCAGGTGGTTGGGGGAGGTGCCCAACTCTCCCTGGGTTGCCCGTTCTTCGGCGAGGGCGGCGCGCGGGTCGGAGGAGGAGGCGGCGATCAGGAGGCGGCGGGTGGCGACGTAGGCGTCTCGCGGCCCGTTCGCCAAGGTCTCCGCCACTTCCAGGGCCCGGTCGACCACCATCTCCGGAGCCACCACGTCCGACGTGAGGCCGAGTTGGGCCGCTTCCGGGGCCGGAAGGCGGCGGTTGCTGAAGGTCAGCTCGATTGCCCGGGAGAGTCCCAGATGATGGGGCAATAGCCAGGTCGTGCCGGTGTCGGGAATGAGGGCGAGGCCGATGAAGGCCGAGAGGAAGAACGAGGTCTCGGCCATCACTCGCAGGTCACAGGCCAGAGCGATTCCCATTCCGGCCCCGGCGGCGGCGCCGTTCACGGCGGCGACTGTCGGTACGGGGGCCTCGAGTAGCGCCTCGACCATCGGATTGAAGCGTTCGCCGATGACGCGGTGGAGGTCCGGGCCGCCCACCGCGTACTCGTCCATCAGATCGGAGAGGTCGGCGCCCGAGCAGAACGCCTTGCCCGCTCCCGTGATGACCGCGGCCCTCGCCTCGGCCCCGGCGCGACCGAGACCGTGGACCAGGCCGTCGCACAGATCCTGGTCCACGGCGTTGTAGCGGTCGGGCTGGTCGAGCGTGAGAAGGGCAACATCTCCGTGCATCTCGTAGGTGACTGCCATGGACGCGATGGTAGGTAATTCGGTCGCCACGAAACCGACTCGCTCGTAGCCTTGGCCCCATGCAAACGCTGCGCGGATACGTCACCCGGCCCTACGCCGGCTCGAGCGACCTCCCGGGAATGGTCGACGTGATCAACGCCGTCCGCCGCCGCGACGGCGCCGACGAGGTGGCGACGGTCCCGGACATGGCCCAGCAGTACGAACACCTGCAGCGCTGCGACCCTGCCACGGACATCCTCGTGGCGGAAGCCGACGCCACCATCGTCGGTTACGCCCGGACGGTGTGGGAAGACGTCTCCGAGGGCTACCGGGTCTACTGGACAGTCGTCGAAGCCCACCCCGACCACCCCGAGGTGGAGGACTGGCTGTTCGACTGGGTCGAAAGCAGAGCGGTCGCGAATGCGAGCACTCATCCCGCCGGCGACAAGCGCCTGGCGAACTGGGCGGACGAGTCGACGCCGCGGGCAAAGATCCTCCGTGAGCGCGGGTACGTCGCCGTCCGCTACGGCGCCACACTGGTCCGCCCCAACCTCGACGACATTCCCGACCTGCCGCTCCCGGACGGGGTCGAAGTACGCCCGGTCCTCGATGCACAGCTGCGTCAGATCTGGGAGGCCGATGTGGAGGCCTTCCGCGACCACCGGGGATACGTGGAGCAGACGGAAACCGACTGGGAGGCGTGGCTCGACTTCCCGAACTTCGATCCAAGCCTGTGGCAGGTCGCCTGGGCGGGCGACGAGGTGGTCGGACAGGTCAGGAGCTTCATCGACCCCGCCGAGAACGAGACTTTCGACCGTCTGCGGGGCTGGACCGAGTTCATCTCGACCGCCCGAGGTTGGCGGCGCATGGGTATCGCCGGATCCCTCATCGCCTCGAGCCTGACGGTGCTCAGGGAGCGGGGGATGACCGAAGCCGCCCTCGGGGTCGACACCGAGAACCCGAGCGGGGCGCTCCGTCTCTACGAGTCGCTCGGCTTTGTGCGCACCGATCTGTACGGGGACTACGAGAAGCCGATCTGACCCGCCTACCGGGTATCAGCGCCAACCTTCGTTAACTTGTCGAGGATGTGGATGGGATGGGGCTGATGGCCCGCCAGTGCTCGTTCTGCGGTGAGGACCGCCGCGTTGTCGATCGCCTGGTCGTGGGCCACGGGGGAGTGGCGATTTGCGGTGAGTGCGCCCGGTTGGCGGCGGAGCTGGCGGCGGTGCCCGAGACGGAACCGAGCGGCGACCTGCTCCTCACCGGAATCGGGACTCTGGTCACGAACGATCCTCGCCATGGCGGGTTCCTCGGGTCGATCGATGGCGCTGCCGTGGCGATTCGCCATGGTCGGGTGACATGGGTTGGGCGCCAGCGCGCACTGCCTGACGGATACCGGGACCTGCCAGAGGTCGAGTGCGAAGGGCGCATGGTCACGCCGGGTTTCGTGGATGCTCACCGCCATCTGGAGGCCGCCAGCGACGAGAACGTGGAGGAGATGGCGCAGGGAATTGCCGCACTCCTCGGTCGGGCCCTGGAACGGGGCGCGACCACGGTGGAGCTGAGGGCGTGGGGTGCGCCCACGCCCGAGGCCGACGTCACAATGCTGGCGGCGGTGCGCACAGCCGCCGAGTCGCTGCCGAGCGATGTCGTGTCGTCGGTCGTCGTCGGAACCGAACCTCCCCCCAGGGGCGCCCGCTACCGGCCCACTCTCGAGTCGGTCACGATCCCCACGACGTCGCGGATAGCCACGTATCTCGACCTGGTCGTCGGGGGCCCTCTCGACAACGCCGACGCCCGGGCCGTGATCGAAACCGGCCGGCGGCACGGGATGCGTCCGCGGGTCCACGTCGACGGCGAGGAAGCCCTGGACGTCGCCCTCGAAAGCCGGGTCGTGAGCGTCGACGGCCTGACGGGGTTGGACGGTGTCGCCGAGACCGTGGCCGAGTCGGGGAGCGTGATGGTGAGCGTTCCTGCCGCTGCCTGGCTGGAGGGACGCCCCGATCCGGTGCGAGAGATGTGGGAGGCGGGAGTCGTCGTCGCTCTCGGCACCGGGTGCAGTCGGGGAGCCGTGTCGAGCATGCCGCTGGCCATGGCCGTGTCGGTTCACCATGGGCGGCTCGACCCCGAACAGGCGCTGTGGTCGGCCACGCGAGGGGGAGCCTTGGCGGTCGAGGAACCGGACAAAGGCCGGGTTGCGCTCGGGTCGATCGCCGACCTGGTCCTGCTCGACACCGAAACGGCGCTGGACATCGTTTCCGAACCGGGGACAGACGTCGTCCACAAGGTCATCAAGGACGGCGTACTCGTGGGAACTTGACGGCATTTGCGGCTATTCGGCGCCTATGGTTGGCGGCGGTTCCGCCCGGGGACCGTTGTTCAACACCCAAGGAGGCGTCGTGAACAAGAGTGAGATGGCCGACAAGCTCGCCGGCAAGGCTGACATCTCCAAGGCCAAGGCGGCCGAGATCCTCGACATCATCTTCTCGACCGAGCCGGGGCAGGGCATCATCGCCGTCGAGTTGGACGCCGGCCGCAAGGTGTCGATCTCGGGGTTCGGCACGTTCGCCACCAAGTCACGGTCCGCTCGCCGGGGCCGCAACCCGGCGACTGGCGCCGCCATAGACATACCCGCCCGCAAGTACGCCAACTTCACGCCCTTCACCGGTCTCAAGGAGCGCGTCGTCGACTGAGCATCGGGCGATGGAGTCGGGCCGGCGCCCGATACCATCGCGGGGTGAGCCTGCTGACCCGTCCCTGGCTGGATCGCCAGGTCATAGCCCACCGCGGCAGTCGCCTGCTCTGGCCTGAGAACACCATGGTGGCGTTCGACGGCGGCCTGAGGGCCGGTGCCGCCCATCTGGAGACGGACCTCCATCTCACCACTGACGGTCACGTCGTCTGCTTCCACGACGACACCCTCGATCGGACGACCGATGGAACCGGGCCGGTGTCGGCGCTGACGCTGTCCGAGCTGCGCCGTCTCGACGCCGGGCACAACCACTGGATCGACGGCGGGTTTCCGTTTCGGGGGCGGGGAATCCGCGTGCCGACGTTGGGCGAAGTACTGGCGACGTTCCCGGAAGCCGGGGTGATCGCCGACCTCAAGCAGGACGGCCTCGAGGATGCCGTCACGACAGTGCTCGAACGCATGGACGCCTGGGATCGTGTGATCGTCGGCAGCTTCTCCGACCGTCGTCTGGCCAGGATCGTCGAGCGCTCCGCCGGTCGGGCACAGGTTTCAGCCGGCCCGCGGGCGGCGCGGAGCTGGTGGATCTCGAGCCGGGTCGGGCGTCCGGGGCCGGGCGGGTACGTCGCCCTCCAGGTCCCGCCCAGCATGTACGGGCTGGGTGTCATCGACCGTCGTTTCGTGCGCACTGCGGACAGGGCGGGGCTCCAGGTCCATGTGTGGACTGTCAATCATCCCGCCGACGTGGCTCGCCTGTGGGAACTGGGTGTGCACGGTGTCATCACCGACCGCCCCGACCGGATCGAAACGCCCGAAGTCGGAGGTTTGTCCCCCTGAGCTTTGTCCCCCTGAGCGAAGCGAAGGGGGAAGGGGTCCCCGCCGGCGGAGCGCAGCGGAGCCGGTGGGGTAGGGGGCAGTCGCTCCCACCACGAGAGCCTCTGGTGAAAGGTTCGCGACGGTTTCGCCCTGCCCTGCGGGCATCCCCCTACCTCCCACCTTCGCTTCGCTCCGGTGGCAGGGACCTTCCCCCACTTCGTGGGGGACAAAGGTTCGCCCTGCTCAGGCCAGGGAGGGTTTCCAGCCGGGCCGGGCGGCCTCGAAGGTGGCGATCTCGTCTTGGTGGCGGAGCGTGAGACCTATGTCGTCCAGGCCGTTGGCCAGACACCATTTCGTGAACGGGTCGAACTCGAAAGTGGCGGAGAATTGCTGGCGGTGGGTCACGGTCTGGTCGGAGAGCGAGACGGCCACTTCGGCGTCGGGCTCCGCTTCGGCGAGCTCGATCAGGTACTGGCACTCCTTCTCCGACAGGGTCACCGGGAGGAGGCCGATCTTGGTGCAGTTGTTGAAGAAGATATCTGCGAAAGAAGGGGCGACCACCGCCTCGAACCCCCAGTCCTGCAGGCCCCAGGGGGCGTGCTCACGGCTCGACCCACACCCGAAGTTGGGGCCGGAGACGAGGATCTTGGCGTTCTGGTACTCGGGGCGCTCCAGGACGAAGCCAGGTTGCTTGCGCCAGTCGTTGAACAGGAATTGGCCGTAGCCGGTCCGCTCGACCCGCTTCAGGTACTGCTTGGGCATGATCTGATCGGTGTCGACGTTGGCGCGCGGCAGCGGGGCGACGGTGCCGACGATCTGGTCGACCGGTTTCACGAACCCCACTCCCGGATGTCGGTCAGGTGGCCGGTGACGGCGGCGCCGATGGCCATCTGGGGGCTGAGGAGGTGGGTGCGGCCGCCGGTGCCCTGGCGACCTTCGAAGTTGCGGTTGGAGGTGGAGGCGCAGCGCTCGCCTGGGGCGAGTATGTCGGGGTTCATGCCCAGGCACATCGAGCATCCGGCGTCGCGCCACTCGAAGCCCGCCTCCTTGAAGATGCGGTCGAGGCCCTCCTCTTCAGCCTGGAGCTTCACCAGGCCCGACCCGGGGACGACCATCGCCTGGACGCCGGGGGCGACCTGGCGTCCATCGAGCAGGGCGGCACCGGCCCTGAGATCCTCGATCCGAGCGTTGGTGCACGAGCCGAAGAAGACCCGGTCCACCGCGATTTCGGTCAGGGGAGTGCCCGGTATGAGAGCCATGTACTCCAGGGCGCGGCGGGCCGACTCCCGGTCGCCGGGATCGTCGAACTCGTCGGGGGAGGGGACGGCCGCCGTGATCGGGAGGGTCTGGCCCGGGTTGGTGCCCCAGGAGACGTAGGGCGCCAGGTCGGCCGCTTCGACGAGCATCTCGGTGTCGAACGCCGCTCCCTCGTCGGTGGGAAGACCTCGCCACGCCTCCAGGGCGGCTTCCCATTGAGGACCCTGGGGAGCGCGGGGCCGTCCCTCCAGGTAGGCGAACGTGGTGTCGTCGGGGGCGATCATCCCTGCCCGGGCGCCGCCTTCGATGGACATGTTGCAGATCGTCATCCGCCCCTCCATCGAGAGGTCGGATATCGCCGAGCCCCGGTACTCGATGACGTGGCCGGTGGCACCGGCGGTGCCCATCCGGGCGATGATCCCCAGGATTATGTCCTTGGCCGTCACGCCGGGAGGCAGGTGGCCTTCCACCTGGATGCTCATCGACTTGGGCCGGCTCTGGGGAAGGGTTTGGGTGGCGAGCACATGCTCGACCTCGGAGGTGCCGATCCCGAAGGCAAGCGCTCCGAATGCCCCGTGAGTGGCGGTGTGGCTGTCGCCGCAGACGATCGTCATGCCCGGCTGGGTGATCCCCTGCTCTGGGCCGATGACGTGGACGATTCCCTGGCGGGGGTCGTCGAGCCCATACAGGGTGATGCCGGTGGCGGCACAGTTGGCGACGAGGGTGTCGATCTGCTTCTTCGACAACGGGTCGCGGATCCCCAGGGCACGCTCCGTGGTGGGCACGCCGTGGTCGATGGTGGCCAGGCTGAGGTCGGGCCGGCGAACCTCCCGTCCTGCCAGACGGAGGGACTCGAACGCCTGCGGTGACGTCACCTCGTGGACGAGGTGGAGATCGATGAAGAGCAGGTCCGGTTCCCCCGGGGCGGAATGGACGACGTGGTCGTCCCACACCTTCTCGAAGAGGGTCTTGGCCTGCATCCCGAAAGTGTCGACGCTCGTGTCGGGAACGCCAAACCAAGCCCGCCGCAGCCGACATTCGCCGCGAATAGGCTGGGAATGTGGC
>DATFFO010000081.1:0-5970 GCA_035250025.1 Acidimicrobiia bacterium | reverse complement strand
GAGCCTCAGTCGGCGGCGATCTCGTCCAGGTCGATCGGCTCGACGAGACCCATGACGACGAGGGGGGAGATGCAGCCCACCGGGCACTCCTCTCTCGCTCCGATGAGGAGCCCGTGGGGACAGCGGAGGCGCTGGCCTGCCTGCCGTAACGACCAGCCCTCGAAGCCGTAAGCATCCAGGATGGTCTGGAGGGGGTCGAGTCGGGTTGTGGCCATCGGCATGGAGGGTACCGCGGCAGGTGGCGCAACTCGTGGACCGTTGGTTCGAAGGTCAGCGACTGCGGCGTCCGTCGAGCTTCACGGCGGCAGCGGCCGCCTTGCGTTCCAGAAGGCCGCGCTCGGCCTGGTTGGTGCACATCTCGGCGGCCCGGAGGAACTCGCCGCGGGCATCAGCTGGGCGGCCCAAGCGCACCAACAGCTCGGCGCGCACGACGTGGAGAGGGTGATAGCCGGTCAGCGCCCCGCCGAGTGCCAGGGCGTCGACGAGCGCCAGCGCCTCGTCGGGACCCGAGGCCATCGAGACAGCGACGGCGTGATTGAGTTCGACGACCGGGGACGGCGCCAGGCGGCGCAGCGCCTCGTACAGCAGCACGATGCGCTCCCAGTCGGTCCCGGCCACCGACGACGCCACGTCGTGGCACTCGGCGATGGCCGCCTGCAGCCCGTAAGCACCCAGGCCGTTGGGTCCCGCCGCCCGGCGCAGCGCCGCCCGTCCCCTGGCGATCGCCGATCGGTCCCACCGGCGCCGGTCCTGATCCTCGAGGAGGATGGGCTGGCCACCGCCGCCGATTCGGGCGGGGAACCGCGCCGAGGTGAGCTCCAGCAACGCCAGCAGTCCGTGGGCCTCGGGCACCGGCTGCAGGCGGGCGAGCACCCGCGCCAGGCGGAGAGCCTCCCGGGCCAGGTCGTGACGTATCCAGCCGTCGCCGCTCGTCGCCGAGGAGCCCTCCGTGAAGATGACGTAGATCACATTCAGGACGGAGCCGAGGCGCTCGCCCCGCTTTTCCACCGGGGGAACGGCGAACGGCACTCCGGCAGCCGCCAGGCTCTTCTTGGCGCGGGTGATTCGGGCCTGAACCGTGGGGACGGGGATCAGGAAGGCCCGGGCGATCTCGTCGCTGGAAAGGCCTCCCACGGTGCGCAGCGTCAGGGCGATCCGCGCCTCCGGCGCCAGGATCGGGTGACACGAGACGAACATGAGGGCGAGCACGTCGTCTTCGAGGGCGTCGGGGTCCCAGAGCAAGTCGTCGTCTTGACCGTGTGTACGGTCGGCGGCGTCGCGAGCCAGGGAGGCGTAGCGGTCATCCCGAAGGGAGTTGCGGCGGAAGGCGTCGATCGCCCTTCTTCGCGCCGTGGTGAGCAGCCAGGCGGCGGGGTTGTCGGGCACACCAGAGTCGGGCCAACTGACCAAGGCCTCGGCGAGCGCTTCCTGGGCGACATCCTCGGCCAGCCCGAAATCGCCGGTGTACCTGGTGAGCACACCGACGATCCGGGCCGATTCGATCCGCCACACCGCCTCGATTGCGGCGCGGGCCGGATCAGGCCGGGCGCTCACAGTTGGCCGGTGGACTCCCGCCAGGCACGCTCCTTCTCGACCCACTCGTTGTCCTGGGGAAACTCGTCGATCGTGGTGACGCGGCGGATCTCGATCTTGCTGCCCGCGGTCATCGGCATCTTCTTCGCCCAGGCGACGGCGTCGTCGAGGCTGGCGACGTCGAGGATGTAGTAGCCGCCGAACAGCTCCTTGGTCTCCCCGTAGGGCCCGTCGGTGACGACCGGCTTCTCGGCGGTGAAGTCGACCACCACGCCCTGCGCCGGGTCAGGGTCGAGCCCCTCGGCGGCGAGCAGCACCCCGGCCCTGATCAGCTCGTCGTTGAACTTCCCCATGGTGTTCATGACCTCGGTGAAGTCGAGGTCGGCGAACGCCTCATGGGCCTCGTCGGTGGCCCGCATGATCAGCATGTACTTCATCTCATCCTCCTGGATGTCCCGGAGGGCCCGGGTGGCCCTCTCATCTAAGCGTCGAACGAGAACCCCCGAAATCGACAGCACTCTTTTCCCCCGACGAGCGAAGCGAGAGAGAGGACCACGAAGTGATAGGGGAATCGCCTCAGGCGAGGCCAACCCTGTCGTGAACCGTGAGCAGCCTCAGCCGGCGATGGCGTCCTGGAACAGGGGGAGGCAGCGCTGCAGCGCCTCCGCCGGGGCAGAGAGGGTGATTCGGAAGTGGCCGGGGGCGGCGCAGGTCGAGCCGGGGAGGACCAGTACTCCGGCCTCGGCGAGGCGTCGGGCGAAGGCGGCGTCATCGATGTCGGGGGAGCGCAGCCAGAGGTAGAAGGTGCCCTGGGGGATCCGCAGGTCGTATCCGAAGTTGCCGAGGGCATCGACGAGCAGGTCCCGTTTCCGTTCCAGCTCGACCAGGTCGATCGAAAGGCGATGCAGCTCGGGAAGCGAGTGCTGCATCACAGCGCTGGGGAACTGCCAGCCGCCGGCGACCTGGGCCATGAATATATCGGCACGGAGCTCTTCGCGGTCGGGCATGTCAGGCGAAAGGGCCAGCCAGCCGATGCGCTGGCCCGGCGTCAGCAGGATCTTGGCGTAGGAATACGAGATCAGGGTGTGCGGGTAGTGCTCGGCCGGGCTGGTGAAGACGTTCCCGCTGAACACCAACCGCGAGTACGGCTCGTCGGAGAGCAGGTAGATCGGCCGCCCAAACCGCCGTGAGGCATCGGTGAGCACGTCAGCCAGACTCTTGAGAGTCGAGGGTGGGTAGATGCGCCCCGTGGGGTTGTGCGGGGTGTTGACGATAACGAGGCGGGTCCTGTCGGTGAGAGCGGCGGCGATCCGCTCCAGGTCGAGGTCGTAGTCGTCGGCTCGCACCGGCACACTGACGGGGAGGGCGCCGGCGGCGAGGATCATCGATTCGTAGAAGAACCACGGCGGGTCCGAGTAGAGAACCTCGTCACCGATGTCGACCAACGCGCCGAGGGCGGTGGCGATCGCCCCGAAGGCGCCGGGAGTCATGGCGATGTCCTCGGGCTCGAAGGCCTGTCCTCGCCACTCCATCAGATAGCGGGCGACCTCCCGTCGGGAGACCTCCTCGGAGAACTTGTAGGCGTAGTGACTCTTGTCCCGGGGCACGGTGGCTGCGGCGAGGACGGGAGCGAACCCGTCGATCACCATCTCTTGAGGGTTGCCGAAGGCGAGGTCGACGACGCCGGGAGCCACCCGGTGCTGCTCCCATGTCGGGAGGAATCCCAGCAACGGCTCGTTGGCTTTGGTGATCGACTCGATGCGGGCCGTGGACATTGCCGGCACGCTAGTGGCCCAGCTCTCGGGCCGGCACGGTAGGAGAACCTCGCCTGGGGGGCCACGACCATCGACATGCGTGTCGAGTTCGAAGTGACATCGGCTACCTCGAAACCTTCAGCCAGCGCTCGGGTGTCGACGTTCCGGCATGAGGCCAATTCTGGGTGTTTCCCCAGGTAGCTGAGTTGTGGGCGAGCGCGCAGCTGCAGCGGGACGTCGACGAAATGTTTGCGGGCTCGTGTCAGCGACCAATGCGCGTCATGACACGTAGGCAGACTGCTCGTAGAGACCCTGTGCTCATTGAACGCTCGGGGCTCGATGCTGCATACTGAGACGATGGAACAGGCGCCTGGACCCAACCAGGATCTACTGGCGGCTGGATTCGATTCAGTAGAGTCGGCTCAGCGTGCACTCAATCACCTCATCGAACGCCGGGAACGCCTAATCGACGATCGGCTGTCCGTGTCATCGATCGGCGGCGATGACCTCGGCGGGGGTATGAGGGTCGAAGCGTGGCGGGGACTCAACAACGCCATCGATCAAGGCAATGACCTGGGTGACGTCGAAGAGCGTATTGCCAAGCTGCAAACGCTACTCGCCTCGTCGGAATCGGGAACCAGCCATCTAATGGAGAGGTGAATCCATCCGGCTACACGTCTCTTAGGACATTCATCTCAGCGGTCGGGACCTCGCCGTCCGACAGCATCTGCTGGATGCTTGGGTCGGCTGGCATTTCCGGTTGGCAATGGTCTTCACGATCACCGCCCAACTCCTCGGCCACAACCGCTGAGCAGTGTTGTGGCGATGATCAGAGCATCGAGCGACGCTCGGCGCTCTGACGTGGGCTACAGCGACTTCAAGAACTCAACCAGATCGTTGACTTGGTTCGGCGTCAACCCAAGTCCGAAGTGCTGGTCGTAGTGTTCCACGACGTCGGGAAGCGTGGCGAACCGCCCATCGTGATAGAAGCCACCTTCTGTATGCGACCACAGCCCCGCCAAGGGGGTGGTTCGGTATCCTTCAGTGGGGGATCGGTTGGCTTGAAAGGCGTCGATACCTATCTCTTCGGCGGTGTGGATGGCGTAGCCGGGTTCGGTGTACAACGGCGGCACATGGCATTCGGCGCACCCTGCGGCCCCCGAAAACAGCTCCGCTCCGCGAGTTGCCGCCGCGGGGTTGAAGCTTCCCGCTGGTGGCTTGGGCGCCGGAATTGAGAGCTGATAGAAATGCAGCGCCGCCAATTTCGGTGTAACGAGGTCGGGATCGCTGCGAATGTTCCAGCGGCCGGTGGCGGCGTCGATCGGGAACTTCTCGGGGTCATTGAGGCGGGGGTCGAAAAAGACTCCCTGACCCTGCATTTCGGTGACCGCCACGAACGCATTCCAATAGGGAACGGACCCGAACCCGGTGAAAGTGTGCAGATTGACTCCGGCCAGACCGAAGGCCGGAGGGATGAGGGTCGGGGCGGACTGTCCGGTCTCGGGATTGATCGCCTTGCCGTCGTGAAGGACCTCGGCGTCGAATTTTCCGGGTCCCCAAGTCTGCAGAAGCTCTCGGAGCTGTTCTTCGGTGAGCGCACTCAGGTTTGGAGCGTTCCGCAGCAGGTCCACCACCGGTTGAAGGTTGGGGGCGGCGGCGATGATCGCCCCTACGTCAAGGTCCCTGTTTGCCCAGCCGTCGAGTCGTTCTCCGACACCCGCAGCCAGAGAATCGTTGACGGTCGAATGGCACAAGGCACAGGTGATCCCGACCGAGACGAGCTCACGTTCAGCGTCGAAGATGCCGTCCAAACCGACGACGGCGTCGTGACGGAGTAGTTCGACCGTGTTAGCCGGATCATCTAGGTCCAGTCGGCCGGATCTGAGAGCTCCCCGAATGGTTCCGGGAAGGGCATCCACATCCACCTTGAGTCCGAGTTCCAGTGCCAGAGCGGGAGAGACCGATGTCTGTATCGCTTCGTGAAGTCTGAGAGTGTCACCCCAGAATTCCTCGCTGCCAAACGTGTCGAACCGGAAGATCGCGCGACCTTGCGACTGAAGGTCCTCGGCGTGGGCATCGATCGTTCGATCCCAATCGAAGGGTCGGAAGCCAGTCCCCGCCCACGCTGCGGCACCAGCCGATAGGAGAGAAAGCAACGCGATCGGAAGCGAAATCCGGATCGTCCGTCTCATAGGTTCCTGCCAGCGGCCACGAAACCTCCCCATCGCGGACTATATGGCGGTGGCCGGGGCCAGTCAACGGAAATATTCGGAGTTGGACTGTGAGGCACGCGGGCCCGCGACCCGAGTGAGTGAATTGTGGGCCCACGTGGACTTGAACCACGGACCTCATCCTTATCAGGGATGCGCTCTAACCGGGCTGAGCTATGGGCCCCTCGGACACGCCGAGTTTACAAGCGATCCCCGAAGGGTGAGAAGTCGACCCTGAGATGAGGGAACCCACGCACTCCCGGCGTGGTATCGAGGTGTTCGATCGCCTGCGCCAACGGGTGTAGAGAACTCACTCTCCCGGGCGGATGTGATGAGAGGTCCTGTCCGACAGGGTGGTCCTCGTTGGAACCGATCCACGAAAGGGGACCATCGTGACCGCACAACAGACCATCTCCCTGGGACCAACCCCCCGGGTGGCCTCGACGTTCGACCGCCTTCTCGGCCGCCTGGGA
>DATFFO010000080.1:0-4417 GCA_035250025.1 Acidimicrobiia bacterium | reverse complement strand
CGACAGCCAGACATCGTCGGGTTCGTGGCCGAGATGGACGGCGGAGGCAGCCGCCGCTGCTGCCCAGTTGGCCGCCGTCAAGCGCACCGCCTTGGCCGGACCCGTCGAGCCGGACGTGAACACGACCGTCTCCGCCTGCCGCCCGATTGCCTCCCTGGCCGCCAGCTCGCGCCGGGCAGCCTCGGCGGCGGGAAGACCCGGGTCGATCAGGACCATCTGGCGACCCGGCCCGGGGACCGTCAGAACCTGGACCACGGTCTCCAAGGTGGCCGTGGGGCGAACCACCACCTGGCCGCGACTGTCCGATCCGGCCGCCAGGTCGCCATAGGTCACTGTCCCGATCGGGCTCGTCAGAAACGTCGCCGTCGGCGAGGGACCTGCGACCCACGATTCCAGCATGGAGACCATTGTGACCGTCAGCGGGCGAAGGTCGGCGCCTCGGCGGTCCCCCCGACGACCCACACCTGGACCGCGGCGCCGCCGGCATCGAGCAACCTCGGGTCGACCATCGCCTCCCACTCACCTTCGGCTCCTTCGACCTCGTAGGGCCGCGTCACCGCCCGGACCACGCCGTTCACTGCCACCGCCAAGATCTCGTCACCTTCGACGCCCCCTTCGACCGCCACCGTCCCCGAGAGATACGAAGGGATCGGGTCCGATCCCGGCACATACGCCGCCAGGGCCGCAGCCTGTTTCACGAGCACAGTCGTGCCTTCATCGTCCTCGCCTTCGACGGGTTGACCGAGGAGGCCCCTCCATCCGGGGGGAGTCAGCTGGTAGGGATCACCCCGTGGGAACCAGCCATCTTTCTCGGCGGCGACCGCCCTCACCGCCGCTTCGTTGGGCGGGATCTCGACCTCACCCTGGGAGCCAAGCATGACAGAGGAGGCCCTGGCCTCTCGCCCGGCGGTATCGAGGAGCGACAGACCGTCCATCCGCCACGGGACGGTGACATCCACGACTTCGGCAACCGTGGGAAGGAGGTCTGTCGTCTCGGCGCGGGCGTCATCGATCGTCCCCCCTTCCGGGGCGCCGGTCATGCCCTCCGGATACTTCACGAACAGCGGCACGGCCGCCACCGAGCCGATGGTTTCAGCGGTGATCACCCGCTGATGCTCGGTGTTCGGGTGGATGGTGATGCCGTGGTCGGCGACGACGACCACCAGCGCATCGTCGTACAGACCCTCCTCCACAAGTCGGTCGATCACGTCCCCCACCATCACGTCGGTCCATTGCGCCTGGATGAGATGGCGCTGCCAGCCCTGGGCGACCAGAAAGGGATCGGGCCCCCACCCCACCTCGAAACGGCCGGGCGGCCGGGGAGCGCCGTGGACCCTGCCGTCGGCGGTCAGGTCCCAGGGATGGTGGGGATAGAGGAAGTGGCCGAATCGGAGCGGAGGCTCCTGTCCGATCTCATCGAACGTCCCCAGGAATCGATCGAGCTCGAGGCGGCGGTCGTCCGACACCCGCTCGAGGAAGCGCTCGATGATGTCGAACTGCTCGGCAGTCTGCTGGTCGAAACCTCCCCACCCCTGGTCGATGGGCGGAAGGCCGGCGGCGAGGGCGTCTGGCAAGGTGAGGTGGCCGTAGACGACGGCGAGGTCGTCGAGCACCGCCCGCCATCGCACGCCGACCGGGTCGACGGGACGGCTGTCGTTGGAGCACACGAACGACGGGCAGAGCTCGGTCACGTTCTCGACGGCCGCCACCTCGTATTCCTCTGACAGCAGAGTGAAGAGATTGAAAGGATGGTCGGCGGTGGTGGGAATGCTGCCCTCCGACACCGCAACGCCGGTCAGGATGCTGGGCAGCGCCTCCTCGGTCTGCTGGCGCACCCCTACGGCGTTCCGGTACCAGACCCCGTCGGCGGCGAGCCGGGCGAAGTTCGGGTAGTGGTCGGAGTCGAGCGAGCCGTCGGGATGCATCATCGACGCCAGAGGGAACTCGTCGAACACGATCATCACCACAGGCACCGGATTGCCCACGGCCCCCGCCTCGGGCAGTTCCGTGGGCGAGCTGAACAGCACCTGGGATGTCGGTGTCGCCAGCGCGAACCAGAGCCCGAAGACGATCGGCGCCAGACCCAGATAGGCGAGCGCGGTCCGGAAGGGGCCGAACCGGAGGTACGACCAGGCGAGCAGGAGACCGCCGGCCGCAGCCGTCCCGAAGAAGGCCGGCCCCGGCCACCCGTCGAATCCGAGAGTGACAAGAACGGTGGCGGCAAGCACCGCTCCCCCGATGACGAGGACGAGGAGATGGGCCACGGCCGCCGGGATGGGTCCGGCCAGGCGCAGGACGAGGATGGGGACGGCCAGGAGCAGGGGAACCACCAGCAACGCAACCGCCAGGGCGGCGATGTCGGGCGACGGGAACCGCCGGGCGATGAAGAACTCCGGATTGCGGCCGAGCAGGTCGAGGAGTGGTTGGGCGAGACCGAAGGCGGCAACTCCACCGACGGTCGCCAGGACGACGAGCACCGGGGTGCGACCCATGGCCTCGAGTCGACTCTTCAACCTCCAGCCTCAGCGCGGGATGAGGTGATAGAGCCGGCGGGTCCCGCCTTCAAGGCCTCGATCGGTGACAGTCGCGAAGTGCTCGGCGGCCAGGCGTTCGAATGCGGCCTGGTCCCGGTCCGGGTGCAGCTCTTCGGGACGCTTGTTGGAGGTGAGGCGGGCCACCATCGGGTCGTCGGGGCCTACGAACTCCACTACCACCGGCACTCCGAAGCCCGCCAGCCAGGACACCACCAGGGCGGGCGGGATCGACGCGGTGTAGATCAGGTGGTGGATCAGGCCGTAGGCGACGACCAGGTCGGGATCGGCCCGCTGGAAGAGGGAGGGCCGCTCGACGCCGGCCCAGCCCTGGGCGGGTGAGGGATTCGACAGGTCGGCCAGGACTGGGACGATGGATGTCCCGGAAGGCAGCGACCGGTAGAGACGATCGAGGACCTCCTCGTCGCCGTCTACCGCCACCGCCATCGCTCCACCGTCGACCGCCACCTGAGAGAAATGGCCGTCGTTGGCGCCGAGATCGAGGACCTTCGCCGGCTGGACTGCGGCCGTCGCTTTGGCCAGGAACTCGGACTTGGCGGCCCGGTCCCGGCCGACGTGATCGCAGGCGACGTAGTCGGCCCAGGTGCCCGAGGCGCCGCCCCACTCCAGAGATTGGATCAGCGCCCGCAACTTGCGGACGTTGCTGACGATCATCTCGGCTGTGAAGCCGGCCTCGGCCAGCGACGCCCGAACCGCCTCGCCCTGGAGGCGGTTCTCGGCCCGCGCCTGGAGTTCGACGTGGAGGAGGCCGGTCGGAGACAGACGACGGCGCGCCGGTAAGAGCCGGCGCATCTGATCGGCGGTGGGACCTTCGGGATCGCCCCGCAGCCAGGGCTGGAAGGCGACGCCGACCCAGGCGCGGAGCATGAGTGGATACAGGAACTGGCGGCAGAACTGGCGGTAGCCGACCCAGGGATCACCGGGGCGGTACCGCTCGAAGGAGCCGATGTCGATGAACATGGGGCGGCCGGCGACGAACTGCACGTTGTAGGGCGTGGCGTCTTTGAGGACGAGACCCTCGGCCAGGGCCCCCTCCATCAGGTCGAGTTGGAGCAGGGCGGCGTCGCGCAGCATCGAGAACGTCCACTCGAACGGATAGGTGATGACGGGGATGCGGGGGTGCTGGAGGGCGCCGGCGGCCCCGTCGGGCGGCGATACTTCGGTGGAAGAGATGAGGCGCCGGTCGGCAACCGCTTGGGCCATGAACGTGGTCGCGGACAACGCCTGCCAGCCGTCGACGCCCCGCTCGTCGAGAAGCCGCGTCACCGAATCGTCGCCGAGGACGACATGTGAGGCCGGGTCGCGGAACGACCCGGGGTCGGCTTGCCCCAAGAGGCTGTCAGCTTTCCTGGATGTCGACTGGATCCGGCTCCGGAGTCTCGGACTGCTCCTCGGTGAGCTCGACGTTGCGGTTCTTCCAGCGATTCCGCATCGCCTTGGCAGCGACGCCGATACCGGCCGCCCCGCCCAGCACCGCCTGGAGGATGAGGCTTCCCGAGCCAGGGTCTAGGTAAGCGAAGATCATCAATCGGTCCCTTCTCAGATCGGGCAGCTTGCCGCCCAGTGACATGATGCTGTCTTTTCGGCAACAAGCCAACTGATCTGTGGAGACAAGTTACCCCCTGTCGGCCTCGCCCAACCTGCGGTCCCAACCTGAGGTCCTATTGTGGCCGTTCATGGTCTCCGAACTGTTCGACGCTGACGCCTGGGAAGAGATCGCCGGGTTCGAGTTCACCGACATCACCTATCACCGAGCACGGCACGTCGGCGCCGTCCGCATCGCCTTCGACCGACCGGAGGTGCGCAACGCCTTCCGCCCTCACACCGTCGACGAGTTGTACCTCGCCCTCGACCACGCCCGCCAG
>DATFFO010000079.1:0-3465 GCA_035250025.1 Acidimicrobiia bacterium | reverse complement strand
CTCGTACGACTCGTTGACGACCGTCACCAGGATGTCGCGCATCACGCCGCTGGCCGCCCGGTAGTCGGCGGACCCGCGCCGTCGCTTCTCGGCCTCGAGGCGTTCGTCGGAGATCACGCCCAGCCGGTGACCGAGGCGAACGAGGCGATACCCGAGCGGGGGCCGTCGCCTCGGGCCCTCCCCCCGAACGAGGGGGCTCCCCACGAGCACCATTCCCGAGAACGAACCGGGGTGAGCGGCCTGGCGGGCGACGGCGACCCGCCCACCGAACGAGTGGCCTACCACCACCGGGGGGCGGTCGAACATCTCCAGGGCAGGGGCGATCAGGTCGGCATATCCGGCCGCTCCCACGACCGCGGGCGGTGGCGCCGAGGCCCCGAAACCCGGGAGGTCGAGGGCAAGAGCGTCGAAGCCGCCCAGCGAGGCGGCGAAGTCCGCCCCCCGCCTCCCCCAGCCGTGCAAGGCGAGGACGGCGGGTGGCCCGCTGCCGAAGCGCTCGGCGAACAGAGCGCCGTCGGCGATGGCGATCAGAGGCATGAGGAAGAGAACCTATAGATAAGTGGGGTTTTCGCGAGGATACTGTGGGCAACCTCCATGACCGCCACCATCCTGTCGACCGAGTCGAGCGACGGATCGATGGCCCGATTCCGGGCGTCGGTCCAGCGTCGCTCTGTCGCGCTCGGCTGGGTGGTGGTCATCGTCCTCGGCTCGCAGGCGGTGCGTGAGTCGGTATTCCAGGACAACCGGTTCTTGATCCCGATCGTCTCGATGGCGCTCCTGCTGGTGGCTTCGGCGATCCTCGACTGGGACGCCCTCATGGCCCGCACCAACGCCGCCTGGGCGGCCTGGGCCTGGATCGTCGCCGTCACGGTCTCCGTCGGCGTCATCGCCACCGTTCCCGAGCTGAGGCTGGTCAGCCAGCCCCTGTTCTTCGGGCTCGTTGCCCTCTCCGGCCTGGTCCTCGAACCTCCCAAGCATGCCTTCGTCACCATCCTCAGCGCCGCCATTCTCGCCCTCACCTCCCTGGCGTCGGAGGGAGCGGGGAACGCCCTCGCCGCCATCGTGGTCCCCGTGATGTCGCTTGCCACCGTCGCCGTCGCCACCGCCATGCTCGGCATCGAGTTCGAGCGAGCCGTCCTCCGCAGCGGCCAGCGCCTCGAGCAGCTCCAGCGCCAGCGGATCGACTTCGAGCGCCTCTATGCGGTGATGGCGACGCTATCGCGGGCAGATTCCCTCTCGGAGGTGCTCCCCCAGCTCGTCGGCACCATATGCCGCTACCTCGACGCCCAGGTCGGGGTGGTCCTGCTATACGTCCCCGAACGCCACGCCCTCGACGTCATGAGCCCCATCTGGGTCAACGGCCTCCCTCTCGACATCGGACCGACACGCGTCAGGGTCTCGGAGGCGGGCCTCCTTCCCCAGGTGTTCCGCTCGGGCCGACCCGCCCTCATCGACCAGGTGAACCCCCGGTCGATGGCCCACGGCCTGCTTGCCGAGCTCGGCCTGGAACAGGCGATGGTGGCTCCCCTCCGCGTCGAGCAGTTCTCCGTCGGCGTCATCGCAGTGGGTGACGCCGTCCGGGGCTCCTTCCGGCCCGAGCAGCTCGAGCAGCTCGCCTCGCTGGCGGCGCCGGCCGCCCTCGTCCTCTCCCAGATAGGCCGCTACGAGGCGCAGACCGAGATGAACCGCAAGCTCGAAGAGGTCGCTCAGATGAAGACCGACTTCGTCTCCGTCGTCAGCCACGAGCTGCGTACCCCGTTGACCTCGATCATCGGCTCCCTCGACACGGTCAATCGGCCGGAGCTGGCGCCGGAGGCGAACACCGCCCGGGAGTTGATCGTGACCGCCCGTCGCCAGGCCGGGAGGCTCCAGCGTTTGATCGAGGACCTGCTCATGGTCTCCCGTCTCGACCGCGACGCCATCCCCATCAACATCGAGCGGGTCCCGGTCGGAGCCGTGGCCGAACATGTGGCCGACGCCCTCAAGGTCGGCGATGTACTGCGCGTCGATGTCGAGCCGGAAGACATGAGCATCGTGGCCGACCGCGACCACGTCGAGCGGATCCTCATCAACCTGATCGAGAACGCCATGAAGTACGCCCCGGGGAGCCCTGTCGAGATCGTGGGGAGGATCCGCGGCGACATGGGCGAGCTCCGGGTGGTCGACCATGGGCCCGGCATCCCTCCCGACCAGCGCGAACGGGTTTTCGAGCGCTTCACCCAGATCGAGGCGTCCCAGACGCGCTCTGTCGGCGGCACCGGACTCGGCCTGTCGATCGTCCGCAGCCTGGCCGAGGCGATGGAGGGCCGGGCGGATGTCGACGAGACCCCCGGCGGCGGCGCCACCTTCATCATCGATCTCCCCGTCGTCGCCGCCCGCCCCGCTCCCGCCTCCCGCTGAGAGCTGGCCGGTTCAGCCCTTCGGGACGCCCGCGGCCACGGCATGGAACCCACCGTCGACGTGGATCACCTCACCGGTCGTCATCGGCGCCCAGTCGGAAAGGAGGACGCAGATCATGCGAGCCACGGCGTCGGGGTTGTGGGGATCCCAGCGGAGGGGGGCCCGTTCCAGCCACACCCGCTCGAAGGTGTCGAAGCCGGGGATGGACTTGGCGGCGACCGTCCCCAAAGGGCCCGCCGAGACGGCGTTGACGCGGATGTTCGACGCTCCGAGATCGCGGGCCAGATAACGGGTGACGGATTGCAGAGCCGACTTGGCAACCCCCATCCAGTCATACGCCGGCCAGGCCTGGGAGTTGTCGAAGTCGAGGGTCACGAGCCCTCCGCCGCCGGCTGATTCGAGGAGCGGGCGAAGCGCCACCGCCAGCGTCTTGTAGGAGAAGGCGGAAGTGGCGAACGCGGTGGTCGCCGACTCGACCGGCGTGTTGAGGAAGTTTCCGCCTAGGGCGTCATCGGGGGCAAAGGCGATGGCATGGAGGGCTCCGTCGACGCGGCCCCAACGGCGGGCCAGCTCTCCCGAGAGCTCGTTCACCTGGGCGGGGTCGTTGATATCCAGGGAGAGCACGTCCGCCGGAGAAGGGAGGCGCTGGACCGAGCGCTCGGTGAGACGCATGCCCCGCCCGAACCCGGTGCACACGATCTCGGCACCCTGCTCCTGGGCCACGCGGGCGACGTGCCAGGCGATCGAGTCGTCTGTCAGCACTCCCGTGATCAGGAGCTTCTTGTCTTCGAGCAGCATCGTTTCCCTTCCTGGATGCGGAGATGATGTCAGAAATCGAGCCCGAAGGTGGTGATGGCCCGCAGGCCCAGGCCCATCATGAACAGCAGGTAGAGGCCGTAGCGAAAGGCGGGGCGACGGGCCAGCTGCTCGCGGTAGATATAGGCGAAGGCGAGGACGAAGGCCACGACGATGCCATAGAAGACGTGCTGGTCGCCGCCGGCCAGGTCGAGAGCTGCCACGAGGTAGACGCCCAGGGCGACCTGGGCGCCGATGGCGGCGAGCGCT
>DATFFO010000078.1:0-2965 GCA_035250025.1 Acidimicrobiia bacterium | reverse complement strand
CGAGGCAGAGCAGGCTCGGGCCGCCCAGCGAGACGCCGGCCGCCATATCGCCCAGCTCTCCGGTGACGAGAAGCAGGCGGCAATCGACGAGGTGCAGGGATTGGCCGACCGGGTGAAGGCCCTCACGGCCGAGGCGGACAGCAGCGCGGCCGAGTTCGAACGCCTGTGGCTGACGGTGCCCAACCTGGTGGATCCGACCGCAGCCGAAGGCCAGGAGGACGAGGGTGAGGTGCTCCGCGAGGTGGGGGAGCGGCCCGAGTTCGGCTTCGTCCCGCGTGACTACGCCGATCTGGGCGAGAGCCTCGACGTGATCGACACCGAGAGGGCGGCCAAGGTGTCGGGGAGCCGGTTCGGCTACCTGAAAGGAAGGGCCGTTCTGCTGGAGTTCGCCCTGGTCCGGTGGGCGTTCGACAAGCTCGTCGGCGCCGGCCACACCCCCATGGTCCCCCCTGTCCTGGTCCGCGAAGAGGCACTGGTTGGCACCGGGTTCTTCCCGGCCGATCGCGACCAGGTGTACGCAGTTCAAGAGGACGAGCTGTATCTCGTCGGCACCTCGGAGGTGCCCCTGGCGGCATATCACGGCGACGAGATCTTCGAGGCCGCCGACCTTCCCGCCAGGTATGCCGGGTTCTCGACTTGTTTCCGCCGTGAAGCCGGCACCTACGGCAAGGACACCACCGGGATCTTCCGGGTCCACCAGTTCGACAAGGTGGAGATGTTCGTCTTCTGCCGTCCCGAAGACTCCCCCGGCGAACACGAGCGCCTCCTGGGCATCGAGGAGTCCCTGGTCCAGGACCTCGACGTCCCCTATCGGGTCGTGAACATCCCCGCCGGCGACCTCGGGGCGTCGGCGGCCAAGAAGTACGACATCGAGGCCTGGTTCCCTTCGCAGGAGCGGTACCGGGAGATCACCTCGTGCTCGAACACGACCGACTATCAGGCCCGCCGTCTCCGGGTTCGCTACCGGGCCGATGGCTCGAACGAGGTGACACACACCCTCAACGGCACCGCCTGTGCCATCGGGCGGACGATCCTGGCGATCCTCGAGAACCACCAGCGCTCCGACGGCTCGGTGGAGATCCCAGCCGCCCTGCGCCCGTACACGGGCTTCGACGCCATCGAACCGCCGTGAAACCGCCCCGCCCCACCCGTTTTCGCGCATCGATTCCGTCAATTACGGCGCTCTTGATGCGCGAAAAGGGGGATGGGGGGTCGTGAGCGGGGCCTCCGACCCGATCTTCGCCAAGATCGCCCGGCGCTACGACCGCATCAACTCGGTACTCTCGCTGGGACGTGAGCAGGCGTGGCGGCGAGAGGCGGTCAAATACCTCCCGCCCGGGCGGCTCCTCGACCTGGGCAGCGGCACGGGGGCCGCCCAGGAAGTGTTCGGTGAGCGACAGGTGGTGGCGCTCGATCCCGTCGTTGAGATGCTCCGACTCAGTCCAATCCCGCACCGGGTGGCGGCGGTCGGCGAGCATCTCCCGTTCGAGAACGACGGTTTCGATGGGGTGTTCTCGGCGTTCGTGATCCGCAACCTGACGTCGGTGTCGGACACCCTGGGCGAGATCCATCGGGTGCTGCGACCGGGAGGCAAGGCTGTGGTGGTCGACCTCACCCGACCGGCGTCGCCGTTCTGGAAGCGGGTGCACCGGGCAGGCACGGCAGTCGTGCTGCCCTTGGTGGGAGCGATCTTCGCCGGGGCCCCGGGCGAGTACCGCTATCTGCATCGTTCGCTCGACTCGTTGCCCCCGCCCGAGGAGCTCTTCGCCGGCGGCCCTCTGAAAGTCGAGCGGGTGTGGCGAATGGGGATGAACGGCTTCGTCTACGGTGCCGTATTGGGGAAGTGATCGTGCACCCCACCGTCGGAGATGCTGCCCGGCGGTGGCGGCGGCCGCCGGCTCCGGTCAGGCGCTCCTACGGCACCCGGGAAGAGCCGCTTAGGGCTGCTTCCTTCCGGACCTGACCCGGTTCGCGGCATCCCGCCGCGTAGGACCCGACCTTCAACACCACGTGTCCGCCGACCGTGTGCCCGCCAGGAGCACTCCTCGGGTGGGGATTCGGCCCCGCATACAGAGGATTTCGGGTACAGGGCACCCCTAGCGCCCCGCTTAGCACGATCGCCCTCCAGGCTACTCGCCCCGGCGAATTGCAAAGAAGTCGGTGAGGAGGGCAGAGGCCTCGACGGCGAGGACGCCGGCTTCCAACTCCATGTTGTGGTTGAGGCGGCGATCCTGAGGGATGTTGAACAGGCTCCAGCACGCTCCCGCCCGGAGGTCGGCCGCCCCGTAGACGATGCGGTCCAGCCGAGCGTTCACCGCCGCCCCAGCGCACATGGGGCATGGCTCCAGCGTGACCACGAGCGTGTGGCCGTCCAGCCGCCAGCTACCGGCCCGCTTTGCGGCGGCGGCTAGGGCGAGGATCTCGGCGTGGGCGGTGGGATCGGAGTTCGCCTCCCGCCGGTTGCGGTCCCGGGCGACGATTGCCCCTCCCGGGTCGAGAACCACTGCCCCGACCGGGACGTCGCCGTGCTCGGCGGCCAGTCGGGCCTCCCCGAGTGCCACCCGCATGAACTCTTCCATTATTTCGCTGACCTCCAATCGACTAGAATTGTTGTTTCTCCGGACACGGTCCAGGTTCCCGCGCGGGTGGAGGGGATCGCATTACCGGGTAATGACGGATGTCGCGAGCGGATCAGGAGACATTGACCGACAACTGAATACTGGACCTGGAGGGATCGCATAGTCTGGTCTAGTGCGCGGCACTGGAAATGCCGTTGGGGGTTTACGCTCCCTCGAGGGTTCAAATCCCTCTCCCTCCGCTCACTGGACGGTGGCGACATCGAACCAACGTGCAACGCACTGGACCCAGTGCCGTGCGTTGCACGCCAGTCGTGACAACTGAATAATCATGGAGGGGTCGCATAGTCCGGTCTAGTGCGCAGCACTCGAAATGCTGTAAGGGGCGT
>DATFFO010000077.1:0-5503 GCA_035250025.1 Acidimicrobiia bacterium | reverse complement strand
GGTGAGCCCCGTACGGGAGCAACTTGGATCGGTGTCGTTGGGATTGCACATCGTGCCCTCATATCGGGACCATCCGAAGTCGAAGCCACTCGGGGTCACCGGCACGGCGTCGATCTCCTCCCGGGCCCCCTGCCCGACATCGCCGATGAACATCAGGTTGCCGTCGAACGACCAGCGGAATGGGTTGCGAAGACCCGACGCCCATATCTCGTCGCGACCCGACCTTCCCACATAGGGGTTGTCGGCGGGCACCACGTAGGGTTGGGCTCCGTCGACGTCGATCCGGATCATCTTGCCGAGAAGAGTGTCCAGGTCGCGGGCCTGGCCGCCGGGGTCGTTGCCGCCGCCCCCGTCGCCGAGGGAGAGATACAGATACCCATCAGGACCGAAAGAGAGAAAACCTCCGTTGTGGTTGCTGAAGGGCTGGTCCGCTGCCAGCACCGTGCGTGGCGAGGATGCGGTCTGCAGATTGGGCGCGATGTCGTACTCGACCAAATAGGTGGTGTGGTTTCCGCTCGACCCGGGTTGGAGTGCACCCGAGTACCAGGCGAAGAGACGGCGATCGACCGGGTAGTCCGGATGAAGCTCGATCGAGAGCAGACCGCGTTCCCCGCTGAAGATGACATCTTCGGAGATGTCGAGGAAGACTCCGGTGAGGGCGCCGCCCTGGGCGATCCGCACCACACCGCCCTGCTCGGCGATGAGCAATCGGTTCTCCCCCGGCGGGGCGAGGACTTGGATCGGCGCTTCCAGCCCGTCGACCACCGTGGCCCAGCCCAGGGCGGGCCGTGCCGGCGGTCGCATCGGAGTGAGTCCGAGCGCCCTGGTCAACATCCCGGCTATCTGGGCCCGGGTGACACCGTCGTCGGGGCAGAAGCGGGTGTTGGTCGGGGGGTTACAGCCCAGGGTTATGCCACGATCGGCTATGCGATTGATGGCCCCTTCGAGCACATGACCGTTGTCGTCCGCGAAATGATTCGTGCTCGAGGCCGGGATGGAGAGGGCACGGGCCAGAAAACCCGCCGCCTGGGCCCGGGTGACCGTGTCGTCAGGGCAAAAGCGGTCGTTGGCAGGAGGGTTGCATCCGAAGGTGATGCCGGCCGCGGCAAGTCGGTTGATCGCCGGCTCGAGGACATGGCCATTGTCGTCGATGAAGGCGTCGGCGGTGGTCTCGGGCAAGGGGCGCGCTCTGGCGACCATCGCCGCCATCTGCGCCCTGGTCAGCACCCGCTCCGGGCAGTAACGATCGTTGAAGGGAGGATTGCAGCCGATCGTGATTCGCTCGGCTGCAATAGCCTCGATCCCCGGCTCCAGGACATGTCCGTCGTCGTCGGTGAATGTGCCTCCCGGGGCCAGAGCGGCCACCGGGAGCAAACCAAGTACCAGGGCCAGCGTGGCGATCTGCGTCATCAGGCGCGGACCAAGGTATCCGTTCTCGCTTCCTAACCAATCAGGTCTGTGATCATGAGTCTCTCGATGTTGCCGGTCCTAGCCCTGCTGATGTTGGTCGAGATGATCCCAGCCGCCGCCGCGGCCCCGGAGCCTCCGGAGACGATTCAGGTGGCGATTCCGGCCGAGGTCGCCGCGCATCACTCGATCGCCCAATCCGAGGCCCTGAAAGGGCAGGCCGCCAAGGGTGAGCGCTGGGTCAGTGTCGAGGTCCCGGTCCAGGGGACCCCGGCTGCAACCATCCGTTCCCTGTCACGCGAGCTGGGCGTGGAGGTCTGGGAGGACCATGTTCTCCGACTCCAGGCACCCGACGACGAGCCTCTCTTCCCGATGCAATGGCACCACCACAATGTCGGGCAGAGCGGAGGGGTGGCCGATGCAGACATCGACACGCCCGCTGCCTGGCTTCGGGCGCGAGGTGCCGACGTGACGGTGGCCGTCATCGATTCCGGCGTGGACGACACTCATCCCGATCTCTCCCAGCGCATGCATCCCGCTTCCTGGGATTTCGTCGACAACGACGCTGACGCCAGCCCAGTCGGCAGCAACGACAACGAGGCACACGGAACCCGCGTTGCCGGGGTCATCGCCGCCTCGGTGAATGACTTCGGGGCTGTCGGCGTCGCTCCCGAGGCGAGAATCATGGCCATTCGAGCCTGTGAAGGCGGAGGCTGCCTGACCAGCGACATCGCCAACGGCATCCACTTCGCCATCGACAAAGGTGCAGATGTCATCAACCTGTCCGTTGGGGCGATTGTGCCCTCGGGTGGCGTCGTCGAGAGCGCGGTCGCCAGAGCCGAGTCGCGCGATGTCACCATTGTCGCCGCCGCCGGCAACGAGGGAGTCGATCTGGGCCTGTTGCCATCGGGCCAGGTCATGGTGCCCGGAGGGCTACCCCACTCCAACGTGGTGGCGGTGGCCGCAACCAACAGGCGGGATCAGCTCGCTGGATTCAGCAACTATGGCCGGACAGTCGTCGACATCGCCGCACCGGGCGCGGAGATCGTCACCACAGATCCCGGCGGTGATCACGTCTTCGCCGAGGGGACGTCGTTTTCGGCGCCGATCGTGGCCGGTGTGGCTGCGCTCCTCCTGAGCCAGGATCCCGGAATCGGTCACCAGGAGTTGATCGCCCGAGTCAAGGCATTCGCTGATCGCCGTGGGACCCTGGGTTCGACTGTCGAAACTGGGCGGGTCAATGCCGGAAGCACATTGACACGCCGATTCGTCGACACCGCAGGAACAGTGTTTGTGGAGGCGATCGATCATCTGGCCGGGCTCAACGTAACCCAGGGGTGCGATCCGCCGTTCAACATCAGGTTCTGCCCTGCCAATCAAGTCACCAGAGGTCAGATGGCCGTCTTTTTGGCCCGCGCATTCGACCTTCCCCAGACGTCGAGCGATTTCTTCATAGACGATGAAGGAGCCTTCTACGAGAGCGCGGCCAACCGAATGGCGGCCGCCGGTCTGACCACTGGCTGTGACTCCAACAGATATTGTGGAACCCAGCCGATACCGCGAGGGCAGATGGCGGCGATGTTGTCCCGAGGGCTGGATCTGGCGGCGGCGGGGAATGACTTCTTCGTCGACGACGAGACATCGACGTTCGAGGGAGCGATCAACCGTGTCGCCGCCGCCGGTATCAGCTTCGGCTGCAACCCGCCGCAGAACAACCACTTCTGTCCGGGTGATTCGGTGACCCGGGGCCAGATGGCCGCCTTCATCCGGCGATCCCTGGACCTGATCAACTCCTGAGGAGCCGATACGATCACTGAGCGATGCATGTCTGCCTCGTCGCTCGAAATCGCTTCCACAACGACCGCCACGCACTCTCACTGCACCGCGCCATTAGCGCGGCCGGGCACAGGGTGTCCGTGGTGGCGGTGGAGAACCGACCGGCCGCCGGCCTCGTCGACACGACCGTTCCGAACAACTTGCCCTTGGGCCTCGGCCCGGTCGGGTCGGCTCTGCGCCGGGCCCGCACCAAACCGCAACGTGAGGCCGGCATCATCCGTCGGCTGTCAGCAGCGGCAGCAGCGACCGGCGCCACCACTTTCGTTCCGACTCATGCCAGCGCGACGTCGGCCGCGGTGACCGCGGCCAGGGCCGTCGGTGGGACCGTCCTTCGGCAGCCACAAATGGAGTGCCCGCCCGACGTCGACTTGATAAGCCTCGCACCGGCGAGACCGGAGCTCGCCAGCCCTATCGGTGGATTCGGAGCATTTCACACGCCACTCGATCAGCGGCTCCCGTACCACCCCGAGCCAGGACGACACCACGGCCGGAGCGTCGTGATCTGCTACCGGAAGACCGACTCCAACCCCGGCAAGTACCTGGAGGCAGCTCTGCGCAGAAGCGGTGCCGACGTTCGGCTCGAGACCGAAGGCATCGATCTCGATCGGGTGGACCCGACAACCGACCTGATCGTCTTCGTGGAGGGCCCGTATCCGGCGCTCGAGGTGGTGGGCACCACGGAGATTCCGATCCTCTTCTGGGCGCACCACGGGGAGCACCACCTCCATACCAATCTGCGGCTGGCCAATCGATACCGGGCGGACGCAGTTCTCCTGGCCCACTCCTGGCATCTGGCACCGTGGTTTCCAGCCCCCATCTATCGCTTTCCGTTCGGTGTGGCGACCGAGGTGCTCGATCCGAGCCTTCGCTTGGAAGATCGACCCTTCGATGTGGCGCTGGTCGGCGCCAAGCTCTGGGAGGGTGGCCCCTACAGCAGGCGCCAGCAGATCGTCCGGGAGCTGGAGGCGTCGTTCCCGGCGCACCGTCTCGCCTTTGGCGAGAAAGTCACCGCCGACGTGATGGCCGACATGTACGCAAAAGCTCGGATAGTCGTCAACGAGGGCGGCACCAGGCACTTCCCCATCACCATGCGAGTCCTCGAAGCAGTGGGAAGCGGGGCGGTTCTCCTCTCTGATCATCTTCCGGGCATGGAGATGCTGTTGGAACCAGAAACCGAGTACGCAGTGTTGAGCCCGGATGTCGTCAGCGACGTGAGAGGGCTCCTCTCCCGCCCGGACGCGATGCAGGACATGGCTGATCGGGCCTTGACCCGGTCGCTGGGCATCAACACCTACGACCATCGTGTCGACGAGCTGATCCAGATCGCAGCAGAGGTCGAGAAGCGGGATGTCCCCGCCATCCCCGAATTGGGGGCCATGGCCGAGCTGATCCGGCGAGACGCCGAGGTTCAGAAAGTGGTCGAGTTCGGGGCGCCCGAGCTGGCCGCGGCGCTTCCCGATCGTGAGATCTGGGGAGCCACCGAGATCAGCCGGCACCGGCTCCGCCCTCGCAACCTCGAGGCGGCGGCGGTTCGTCGGGGTGGAGATCCGGACCTCATGGAGAAGGTGCTGGCCAGCGCGAGGCGGTACATCTACGTCGATGGGCCGTTCGATGGGCTGGACGAATTCGTCGAAGACCAGCATCCGAACGCCGTCGTGTCCCAGCATGGCAGTGCACGCCGGTACGACCTGATGGCGGAGGCATATCGCGTCATGCCCCACGAGGTCGTCACGGAGTGACAGAGGGAGTGCAACCACACAATGTCAACCAGGTTGCTCCCGATCCGGTCGGGGCATCCGAGCTTCGTGTAGCCGTGGTCATCCCCGCCTACAACAGGCCGGCCCTTCTCGCCCGGACCCTGGCTTCATTGGCGAAACAGGCGGACACCTCGATATTCGAGGTTCATGTCTGCGACGACGGGTCAGGGGAAGACATTCGTGGCGTGGTCGAGTCGGTCGATGGGCTGGACGTCCACTACCACTTTCAGTCGCACGACGGATTTGGAGCCGGCCGCGCCCGCAACATGGGCGCGGCTCACTCCAACGCGGACGTCCTCCTCCTGCTCGACTCGGACTGCATCGTCCCCCCGGATTTCGTCGAACGGCACCGGGCATGGCACGGGACGTCGTCGCTATCGGTGGTGATCGGCGGGCGATCCAACGCCCCCGACGAGATATCAGAAGAGGCGGAGCACTATCGAAGCAGACTGCTCCGGAGGTCGGCCGGCCTTCAGCACGGCGGGGAGGCGTTTCGGGCCTTC
>DATFFO010000076.1:0-13970 GCA_035250025.1 Acidimicrobiia bacterium | reverse complement strand
AAAGAGCACGAACATGTAGGACGAAGCCGAGGCCGACCAGTGGCGCACGACCAGGAGCACCAGTGCGAATAGCCCGACCGATCCGAGGGTGACGAGGTAGAGGAGCGCCCAGGTGGCTTCCCCCTCCCTCGGGAGCGCCCAATGCTCACCCGCTACCGCCGAGAGAAGCAGCAGGGGCAGGGTGCCCGCCGGCATCGCCACGGCGTTGGTCATGGCGGGATGGTTGGCTGAGAGCCGCTTCCCGAGGATGACGCTCTCACCCACGCACAACGCCGCCCCGAACATGGCCAGCAACGCCGGCAACGGCAGGTCTGCCCCGCTCGGTCCCACCGTGATCCATACGATGCCCGCCAGGGCCAGCAATGACCCCGCCAGCGCCCGGGGTCGCAGCCGTTCCAGTCGATGGGCCGCCGCCAACAGGAGCGTGACGAGTGGCACGACCGCCAGCACGACAGTGGCCATCCCCGCCGTCACCCGCACCAACGCCCAATACATCAGGGCGTAGAAGAGGGCGAAGCTGAGCATCCCGTAGACGACGGTGTCGAAGAGTTGGCGACCACGCGGCCAGGGCAGCCTGAGGGCCAGGGCGATCACGACGAAGAGGGCGCTGGCGACGCTGAATCGGAGGCCCGCCCCCCAGAACGGGTCGAGGTCCTGGTTGCTGAACCGAACCGCCAGGAAGTTGGCGCCCCCGAGCACCGTGGCGATGGCAAAGGCGGCCAGTGAGGATCCGGTGAGGCGTTGGACAGGCTCCATCCCCTGATCATGCATGGCGACAGCGGCCGTTCGCATCGGGTGAATGCCCCATTTGATGACCTCCCGCTGGGTTCGTCAGACGAGTTGGGCCGCTATGAACACGAAACCGGCCACTGTCACGGCGGACCCCAGGGACGCCGCCACGTGCACCCTGGTCTGAGCGTGGAGCACGTCGTAGAAGCCGTGGATCCGATCGTCGAGTCGGCGGATGTCGGCTCTCAATTCACCCACCTCGGCCTTGAGTTCCGTCCTCAGATCCCCGATTTCGCCCTTGAGCTCGGTCCGCAATTCAGAGATTTCGTTTCTGAGTTCCGCCCGCGTTTCGGCGAGGTCGGACTTCGAAGCCGGCGGGTCGTCGGGCAGGAAGCTCATCAGCGTGTTGGCGTAGTCGACTCCAAGAACATTTACCAGTCGATCATATAGCGATACACGGGCGGCGGTCATTGTCCCTCCTTTCCCGCCGCGTGCCATCGCCACCCTGCCAGAAGGGTGTGACATGATGGTCCCGAGCTGTCACCAACGTTGTCCAGATGCCTTTTCGCCCGAGTCGGCAGTCGGCCGTGCCCGACCTGATCGACGACCTTCGCCACGTGGTCGGGTCCGATCACGTCCTCAGCGATCCTGGGCTCCGCGCCTCGTATGAGACCGACTGGACCCGGCGGTGGCACGGAGAGTCCCTGTGTGTCGTTCGTCCCGCCTCGACGTCGGAAGTCGCCGGCATCGTGACGGCCTGCGCCGCCGCCGCCGTGCCCATCGTTCCGCAGGGAGGCAACACCGGCCTGGCGGGCGGGTCGGTCCCGGGCGGAGGTCTGCCGGTGATCGTCTCGCTCCGTCGTCTCACCGAGATGTCCGACGTGAACCCGACGAGCGGCCAGGTCACGGTAAGTGCCGGCTGCATCCTCGAGGCAGTCCAGCAGACGGCGGCCGGGAATGGATGGGAGGTCGGCATCGACCTGGCCTCCAGGGCGTCGGCGACGATCGGAGGCATGATTGCCACCAATGCGGGAGGAACGCGGGTACTCCGAAACGGAATGATGCGGCGGCGGGTGGTCGGGGTCGAGGCGGTGCTCGCCACTGGAGAGGTCGTCCGGTCGATGAGGGGACTGGGTAAGGACAACACTGGTTACGACCTGATCGGCCTGATGTGTGGCAGCGAGGGGACGCTGGGGATCGTGACCGGCGCCATCCTCCAGCTCGTGCCGGCCCGAACCCACCGGATGGTGGCGCTGATCGGCCTCGAGTCTCTCGAAACCGCCGTCGAGACCTTGACTTCGTTGCGCCCGATGCTCCCGTCGCTCGATGCCGTCGAATACCTGTCCGCCGAGTGCATGGACCTGGTGTGCAGCCACGCCGGGCTCGCCCCTCCACTGACCCGTCCCCACGGCGCCTATCTCGTTCTCGAGTGCGCCGGCAGCATCGATCCCGCCCCCGAGATGGCGGCGGCTCTCGCCGCTCTCGATTCGGTGGCCGTCGGCGACGACAGCGTGACCCGGGAGCGACTGTGGGCTTATCGCGAGTCTCTCACGGAATCGATCTCAGGCCGGGGGATCCCCCGCAAGCTCGACCTCACGCTGCCCCTGGATCGCATGGCCGCCTTCGAGTCGGCGTTGAAGGCCCTGGTCACCGAGCGAGCCGCCGACGCCGAGGTGTTCATGTTCGGCCACCTCGGCGACGGTGGGCTCCACGTCAACATCGTCACCGCCGCCGACCCGGACGATCTGTCGCTCGACGAGGCGGTACTCCGCCTGGCCGCCGAGTCCGGCGGGTCGGTGTCGGCCGAGCACGGGATCGGACGAGCCAAGGTCCCGTTCCTCGGCTTCGGCCGGTCAGAAACGGAAATCGCCACGATGAGGAGGATAAAGCGGGCGCTCGACCCCGCCGGGATTCTCAACCCGGGTGTGATCTTCCCCCGCTGATCGTCAGGCCCCCTGAGGGATGAAGATGAAGGAGAGACCTTCGCCCGTGTCCTCGACATCGAGGACGACATCGGAGAGAGGCTCGGCCAACTCGGGATCGACCAGTATCTCGGTCCCGGCCTGCTCGGCCACCGCATCTTCCTGGTCTCGGTTCTCGACGAACTCGAGGCGCACGACGATGTCGCCGCTGGGTTGCGCTCCGCCGGTCAGGCGGGCGTCATGCGATTCGGGGATTCCCTCTGCCTGCCGCAGGTTCTCGAGAGCGGCGGCGGCATTGTCGGAGAGCTTCAGCATTTGTTCAGTCCTTTCGCTGGGGCTCTGACGTCCCACCGTAGGCGGACGTCGGGGTTGTGCACTTTCCCCGAGCCCGGCCAGGGACCACCCCCGTTTTCGCGCATCGATCGCGTCGGATTTGACGTGATCGATGCGCGAGAAGCTGTCGACCACGGAATACGGAGTGCGCCTGGCGCCGTTGGGCACGACATGGACTCCAACATCAAGTCTGCCCTCGAGCGGGGCGGAATCGTCGACATCACCACCACCGGGCGACGCAGCGGCAAGCCGCGGCGCATCGAGATCTTCCTCCACAACCTCGACGGGGTTCTCTACCTGACGGGACGGCCGGGCTCTCAACGCGACTGGCTCGCCAACCTGGGGACGCATCCGGACATGACGATCCACCTCAAGCGTGGAGTCGCGGCCGACGTTCCCGCCACCGCCACCGTCATCCGCGATGAAGCGGCGCGGCGCGACCTGATCTATCGGGCCCGGGTCGAAGGCTGGAAAGTCGATCCAGCCGAGGCTCGCGCCGATCTCGACTACTGGGTCGAGACCGCACCACTGGCCCGTGTCGACGTGGCCGACTGAATTAGAGGCCGACTACCTCGTGACGATCTGCGTCCGGGGCGAAGAGGCGCGCAGTGCGCTGCCCCTCCTCCGTGATAGTGGCCCTCACCGACCGTGGGATGTCGGTGTGAGGCGTTATCACCAACCGGGACTTGTCCATCTTCCAGCTAGCGGCGACCAGCCCGTTCACTGTCAATGTCTGGTCGCCGGCGAGGGTCAGCTTCAGCGGCTGCACGTCGGGCGGGATGATGCGGTCGCGGTCGGCGTGGGCCAGCAAAGCCTGGTCCCAGCGGCCCAGAAAGCGGGGCGGGAGCTCGGCCGAGCTCGGAGGCAATGGCAACCCCGGGAGGTCGAGCAATTCGACGCCCTTCTCGTCGCGGTACGAGACGATCGGCAGTCCGGCGATCGCCTCGGCGAAGTCCCGCTGCGGCACCGTCGACCAGAACGCCAGGTCCTTGCGACTCGCCGGGCCGAACGCCTCCAGATACCGGGTCAAAACTACGGAGGCGGCCGCTACCGGCGAGGGCAGTGGGCGGGGATCGACCACGAACTTGGGTTGGCGAATGCCCTTCCAGTGGCCGGCAGGCGGTAGCTGCACGAGGGGCAGGAGAACTCGGGCGAAGACGATCGGCGCCCACTCCGTGTCGGCGACGCCTTCGTAGCGGCCGACCTTCTCCCGGATCTCGGCGTTGGTGCGGGGCTTCTGGAACCAGGTGGTCAGCTCGGCTGCGATCTCCTCCTCGTCGAGGTGGGGGTAGGTGCGGCGCCACTGGCGCATGCGAGCCTGCCGGGTCATCTGGGCATAGGAGGGGAACTCGGAGGTCGCCGCCAGGTGGAGCGTCAGCCGCAGCACCGACGACTTGGCGACTTCCCCGCCGTCGATGGCCGCCTCCAGGTCGGCCCGCTCGAAGCCGTCGACCCGGGCGGCGAGCCCGACGAAAGGAGCGGTCGGGTGCTGGGCCTGCAGGGGCGACAGCCGCCGGATGGCTTCGGCCGGGCTCAGCCGCTGCCGTTCAATCAGGAACTGCCGGGCCGCCAGCGCCGCCGTCAGCTCCGCCCGGGTGAGAACACGCACCGAGGACAGGCTAACTGTGTGACCTTGTCCCCCACTCCGTGGGGGACAAAGGGGAGAGCGCGGTAGGGTCGGCTGATATCCTCTGATACGACACCGAACCAGGACATCGTGAGCTGTCCCAACTGCGGACACGACAACCCGGCGGGGGCAAAATTCTGCGCCCAATGCGGTGACGCACTCGAGTTGACCTTCCCGGTCTGTTCGTTCGTCTCGCCCCCTGACGCCAATTTCTGCAGCAACTGCGGGCATTCCTTCACGGCCGAGGAGCGGCCGCGGCTGGGGGAGGACGTGACCCACTACGTCCCTCCGGAGATGTTGACCAAGATCAACGCCGCCCGGGCCACCAACCCGATGCGGGGAGAGCGCCGCACCGTGACCATGCTCTTCGCCGACATCCAGGGCTCGACCGCCGCCGCCGAAGGGCTCGATCCTGAGGACTGGACCGACATCATCAACGGGGCCTTCGAGCATCTCATCGCCCCCGTCTACCGCTACGAGGGCACCCTCGCTCGTCTGCTGGGCGACGCCGTCCTCGCCTTCTTCGGCGCTCCCATCGCCCACGAGGACGACCCGGTGCGCGCGGTGCGGGCGGGCCTCGAGATCGTCGAGGCGATGTCCCCATACAAGGCTGAGATCCAGCAGCGCTGGGGCATCCCCATCGATGTCCGGGTCGGGATCAACACCGGTCTGGTCGTGGTGGGTGAAGTCGGCTCCGACCTGCGGGTGGAGTACACCGCCCTGGGTGACGCCGTGAACGTCGCGGCCCGGATGGAACAGACCGCTCAGCCGGGGACGGTGCGGGTGACGGGTGAGACCTGGGCCCTGGTGTCCGACCACTTCGAGGGCGAGCCCATCGGGCCGGTGGAGGTGAAGGGCAAGTCCGAGCCGGTGGAAGCCGTGCGGGTCCTGTCCCGGGGGAGGAGCGACGCCGACACGATCAGCGAGCGGCCCCTGGTCGGCCGCGCCGACGAACTGGAGCGACTCGAATCGTTGCGGGCGAAGCTGCTCACCGGGGCGGGCTGGATAGCCTCGATCCTGGGCGAAGCCGGCCTGGGGAAATCACGACTCCTCGACGAGTTCCGCCAGGGCACCAGCCGGGCCATGACCTCCCCGGCCGGCAGCGACGCCGACGTCGCCTGGATGTGCTCGTTCAGCGAGTCCTACGACGCCTCGGTTCCGTTCGCCGCCCTCCGCCAGCTTCTGCGTCGCTGGTGGGACCTCGATACGGCCGCCGACCCCTACGCGGTGGTTGAGGAGCGAGCGGGGGAGCTGGTTCCCGAGCTGTCCGACGCCGCCGCCTACCTCGGGCACGCCGTTTCGATTCCGCTGCCCGACGGCCCGGCTGGCTTTCTCGCCGGCCTGGAGCCTCCGGTGCTCGACGGGCGCGTTCGACACGCGGTCGTCTCCTATATCCAGGCGGAGTCGCGGCGTCGCCCGGTACTGGCCGTCTTCGAGGACGTCCATTGGGCCGACCCCATCTCCCTGACCGTGATCGAGGCTTTGCTCCCGGTCACCGAGCAGGCCCCGCTCGGTGTTCTGTTCACAATGCGCCCATATCGTGACGAGCCGCCCTGGCACGTCCACGAGGTGGCGGCCCGCGACCATCCCCTTACCTACCACAGCCTCGACCTTGCCTCGCTGGGCGGGGAGGCGGCGGAACGGCTCTTCGACGCTTTGGTCGAGGGTGTCGAGGTGTCCACCGAGGACCGACGGCGGATCCTGGAACGGTCCGACGGCAACCCGTTGTTCCTGGAGCAGATGGCCAGGGCGATTCGTGAAGGCGATCCCGGCACCGTCGTGGTGCCTACCGGGCTCAACACCCTGCTCACCGCCCGTCTCGACCGTTTGGGAGCGGAGGCCAAGATGGCCGCTCAGATCGCCTCGGTGATCGGGGCGGAGTTCGACCGCGACACCCTGGCGGCCCTGGCGGGAGACGATTTTGCGACCGACCCGCAGCTGACCGACTTGCTCCGGCGTGGCATCCTCGTCGAGCGGGTCGGCCGCCCCGGGGTGCTGGGCTTCCATCATGCCTTGATGCAGGAGGCGGCCTACTCCACGATGCTGCTCCGCACCCGTCGCGAGTTGCACGGCCGTCTCGGCAGTCACCTCGCCGCGGCCCATCCCGAGGCCGTGGCTGACATCGCTCGCAACTTCGTCGAGGCACAGGACATGGAGCGGGCTTTCCCGTATCTCGTTGCCGCCGGCGAGCAGGCGTCTCGGGCGATGGCCCTGTCCGATGCCATTCGCCTGTTCACGACCGCCCTCGACAACGTGCCTGCCAATGCCAACCCCGACGTGGTGATCCGGGCGCATGACGGCCTGGGGGTGGCCTACACGCTGGTCCCCGACCTCACCCAGTCCGAAGCGACCTACCAGCGTCTCGTCGACTTTGCCGACCGCTCGGATCGACCGTCCGCCAAGGTGACGGCCCTCAACCGCATGGCGATGAATACCGCCATGTTGACCGGGGACCTGGCCGCCGCTCGGGGGTACCTTGACGATGCCTTCACCCTGGCCCAGGAGGTGGGAGACGAGGCCGGGTTGGCCGAGTACCACCTGGGGGCGTGCGCCATCGCCGGTTGGGGCGGAGACCTGGCCACGTCCGTGGGCCACGACCGCGAGACGACACGCTGGGGCGAGCGGTTGGGAAGCGAGGGCATGCGTGTTGAGGGCCTCACCCGGCTCGCTCTCAACGCCGCCCTGCTGATGGACTTCGAAACTGCCGAGTCGGCTCTGGAGGAGGGGCTCCAGGCGGCCCGCCAGGCCGGCGAAGAGGCCAACCTCACCATCCTGGAGGTGCTGGTCGCGTCCCGACTCCGGATGCGTGACGGTGACAACCGCCAGGCGTTGCAGATCTTGCTCGACGGCGAGGTCTCCCTCGCACGCTTCGCGTCGTTTTACACCCCGGTCGCCTTTGCCGGTTCCGCTTACCATCTCCACGAGAGCGGTCGCCTTGACGAGGCAGTGGCCCACCTGGAGCGAGTTTTGGCGATGGAGACCCCGATCGCGTCTTTCGGGGCGGTTGCGCATGCGGCCCTCGCCCGGCTGTATGGATGCCTTGGCTTGGGCGAGCGCATGCGTGACTCCGCCGCCGCCGCCCTGAAATCGTTCGAGTCGCCTCTCGGGGCCTTTCTCGCATCAACCCTGTGGGCCGACCTGGGATTGGCTTACCTGGCCGCCGGAGATCCAGTGTCTGCCGAGGACGCCTTCCAGAGCGGCCTGGGTACCTCCTCGGCCTCGCAGTACTGGGAGAAGCCACGCCTTCTGATCGGCCGCTCGCTGGTCATGAGCGGCGCCGCTGATCCGGATGGGGCACACGCCGCCCTCGACCAGGCCCAGACGTTCCTTCTCGAGAAGGAGGTGCACGCCTACGACGCCCACCTCGAACTCGCCCGGGGTAAAGCTCTTCTGGCCGGCGACCGAGCCGATGAGGCCGCCGCTCGGCTGGCTGCAGCAGCGGAACTGGCCGCCACATCTGGTTATCGCGTCGTCAGCCTCCAGGTCGCCAGTGCCGCCGCCAGTGCCGCCACCGAGATGGGCGACGCCGAAGGCGCCCGCCGCCACCTGGCCGCCGCCCGGGGAATCGTCGCCGAGATCGCCGGGGAGACACGAGACCCGGAACTCAAAGCGGCGGTGGAATCGACCTGGTCGAGAGACCTTTCCGTGGATCTCTCCTGATTCGACCCCCGTTTTCGCGCATCGATCGCGCCGGATCTGACGGGATCGATGCGCGAAAACGGGGTCGAGGCGCGCCCTCCGTTCGAGGGATAACATTCCGCCATGAGGATGCTGGCAGTCCTGGCGGTTGTGGCGGCTTCGGTCTTCGCCAGCTCAGCGGCACCCGGGTCGGTCGATGTCGCGTACGGAGACCAGGGTTTCGCCCGACTCTCGGTGAACTCGAACGTCGGCGTTTCCTCGTTCACTGTCTCACAGGACGGGGCGGCGGTGGTGACATACGCCGCCGATCCGGAGTCGGGCACGGCCGGTGTGGCCTCACCCGACGGCGCCCAGTTGATCCACGTCGGGCTACCGGGGCCGGGGGTGGCTGACTTCGGGCCAGGTGGTGAGCTGGTCACTGCCTCGGCGGCGATGGAGCAGACGGCGGTGAGGCGCCACTTGCCCGACGGGAGCCTCGACCCCACCTTCGGCTCCGGCGGCGAGACCCTGTTGCCGGGCAACGGGTTTCCCGCCGACGTCGCCGTCGACGCCACCGGCGTCGTCGTGGGGGGCGGCACCCTCGGGTCGCCGGCCGCGGCCTGGGTGGCCAAACTCGACCAGGACGGCGACCTCGACCCGGACTTCGGGGTGGCCGCGATCTTCAGCGATCCCACGGCCCTCGCCATCGCCACCGACGTCCATGCCGTCGACGACGGGTACATCGCCGTTGTTCTCGTCCGGGACACGCTCCCGGAGGACGACAGCGTCATCGTCTATCACCTCGATCAGTCGGGCGCCGCCGAACTGGTCTCTGCGTTCGAGCCTGCATCAGGGGAGGTCTTTGCGGTGGCTTCCCACGAGCTGATCGACGGATCGGTCGTGGTCGCCATCCAGACCACTGCGGACGATCGCGACACCTTCCACCTCCAGCGGGTGCTCGGTGACGGGACGCTCGATGAGACATTCGACAGCCCCCCTCTCACGGCGGACGAGGTCGGGGGACCCGTCCATCTCGCCCAGCTTCCGACCGGGCCGATCGTGGTCGGCTACAACACCGGCCCGGAACCGGGGTTCCAACTCCGGATGGTCGGAGTGGACGGCTCCGCCCTCGGGGAGCTGGAGGTCTCGGCTCCTGTCGCCAGCATGTGGATGTACGGCCTGGGCGTCGTGCCGACCGACGGTGCCTTGCTGGTCGTAGTCGACGAAAGCCCGATCTCGTCGGCCGAGCCCGACGACCTCTCCATCGTGAAGATCACCGGACCGGGTCGGTTCGTGGACGACGACGGCAACGTGCATGAGTCCGACATCGACCTTCTGGCCGAGTTGGAGATCACCCGCGGTTGCGACCCGCCCACCAACATCCACTTCTGCCCGAACGAGTCGGTGACGCGTGGTCAGATGGCGGCGTTGATCGGGCGAGCGCTCGGGCTGCCCGCCACCACCGAGGACGCCTTCGGGGACGATGCCGGCAGTGTCTTCGAAGCCGATATCAACCGCCTGGCGGCGGCCGGGATCACGCGGGGGTGTGATCCACCTGCCAACAGCCGGTTCTGCCCTGACGACCCGGTGACGCGTGCCGAGATGGCCGCCTTCCTGCACCGAGCCCTGCCTGGTCTCCCGGTCATCCACCCGGAGGCGGGGAGCTTCTCTGATGTGTGGGACCCCGCGGTCGACACCGGAACGCCCCCCGTCTTCTTCGGTGACATCGAGTGGCTGGCACAAACGGGTGTGACCAGGGGCTGCAATCCGCCGGCCAACACCATGTTCTGCCCCGACGACCCTGTCACGAGGGCGCAGATGGCCAGCTTCCTGATCCGGGCACTCCAGGCTCCTTAGCGGTGGAGTGCCGGACGTGATGCGGACGGCTTCTGTCCTCGCCTGGATTTCGGGGCTCGGGTTCGGACTTCCCGGCATCTACGGCATCTGGCACCTGACCAACCGCGGTTCCATCGCCAGCTTCATGGGATTCCCCACCTATGGGAACGGGGTTTTCGAGAACTTCGGCGTGAAGACATCTGTGCCGCTGCTCGTCGCTTTCGTGGTGGTCTGCAGCGCCGAGTGCGTGGCGGGTTGGCTGCTGTGGGGTAGCCAGCAGGCGGGAGCGATCCTCTCCCTGGTCCTGCTCCCGATAGGGCTGGTCTTCTGGATCGGGTTCTCGTTGCCGATCCCTCCCATCCTGGGTCTGGCTCGAACCGTGCTTGTTCTCGCCAACTGGTCCTCGTTGAGCTCGTGACGGTGTTCGGCGCCGACGAATGGTCGGATCACTATCTGAAAGGGACGATTCCCTGGGATCTGGGCCAGGCTCACCCCGAGTTGGTCAAGCGGCTGCCGAACTTGGGCCCACCCGGCACGGTCCTGGTGCCCGGGGCCGGCCGCGGTAACGACGCCACTGCTCTCGCCGCGGCGGGTTGGGACGTGACGGCCATCGACTTCGCTCCCGCCGTGGCCGAGGATCTGCGACGTGCCGTCGGGCCTCGAGGGCGGGCCGTCATCGGCGACGTCTTCGACTACTCCCCTCCGGAGCCGGTCGACCTGCTGTTCGACCATACGTTCTTCTGCACCCTCCCGCCCGACGACCGGGCCGGCTTCGGAGCCTGGGCGGCGGCGGTGGTCAAGACCGGCGGCCGGGTGGCATCGGTGGTGTTCCCCATCGACCGCCTGGAATCGGAGGGGGTCCCGCCCTATTCCATTACCGTCGCCGACCTCACAGCCGCGCTATCGCCCCGATTCGCCCTGGAGGTCGACGCGCCGGCCGACAAGGCCGGGCGCCAGTGGGAGACGCGATGGGCGGTTCTCCGCCGTCTGTGAACCAGCCCGCCACCTGCAACAGACTGCTAGCATAATGCGACATGAAGACGCTGTACGTGCGCAATGTCCCCGAGGAAGTCGGCCTGGGCCTCGAACGTCTCGCTCGTCGGGAGGGAATGTCGGTGGCGGCGTTTGCCCTCAGGGAGCTGGCTGAGGTGGCCCGTCGTGCCGACAACCCCGAACTCCTGGCGAGCCTCCCCGATTTGGCCGTTCCGGCGGCTTCTGTGGTGGCCGACCTCGACGAGGCTCGCCGGCGGCGGTGATCGTCACCGATGCCTCGGCGGCGGTGCTGGCACTCCTCAAGGATGGCGACGCCCGCCGCATTCTTGCCAGGGAGGCGGTTTCCGTCCCGCACCTGGCCGACTCGGAGGTGGTGCATGCCCTGCGAAGTCAGGTCATCCGGCGGGCGATCACCAGCGCCCAGGCTGCAGGGGCATTGGGGGTCTGGAGCCGGCTTGGCTTGCGGCGCTTCGAGGTGGCCGGCCTGGTCGGGAGAATCTGGGAACTCGGAGAGAACCTGACCGGCTACGACGCAACCTATGTCGCCCTGGCCGAATACCTGGAGAGTCCTCTGCTGACGGCCGACGCCCGCCTCGGCAACGCCCCTGGGCCGACCTGCCCGATCACGGTGGTGAAGGGTTGACGGCGCAGGGTTCTCAGCGGCTGCGCCCGGGCTAGCGTTCCAGCGTCGGCGCCAGGCAAGTCCGAACCACGCCTCGACTCGAAGGTTGCAGTTGTCACCACAGTTCATCCTCATCCAGGCCATGAACGGCTTGAGTTTCGGTGCCCTCCTCTTCCTGCTGGCGAGCGGATTCACGCTGGTGTTCGGCCTCATGCGCATCGTCAACCTCGCCCACGGGGCGCTGTACCTGACCGGGGGCTACGTCGGCATCGTCACCGCCGCCGCCACCGCCAGCTTCACCACCGCCCTCATCGCCGGGGCGGTGGCGGCCGCCACGCTGGGCGTCGTCACCGAGCGCTTCCTGCTGCGGCGGGTGCGGGGCAAGGAACTGCCCGAGGTTCTCCTCACCGTCGGCATCGCCTTCGTCGTCGCCGACCTCAACCTGGCCATCTTCGGCGGCAACCCCCAGTCGATCCAGACACCGGAGGTCTTCTCCGGCGCCTTGAGCATCGGCTCGATCTCGTATCCCCGCTACCGGGTCTTCGTCATCGCTCTGGCACTGGTCGTCGGCGCCGCCCTCTACCTCGTCCAGCGCCGGACCCGGGTGGGGGCGATCATGCGGGCCGGGGTCGACGACCGGGAGATGACGGGGATGATGGGCATCAACGTCGACCGGGTCTTCGCCTGGATGTTTCTGGCCGGCTCCGCCCTGGCCGGTCTGGCCGGGGTCGCCGCCGCCGGCCAGCTCACCATGCGCCCCGGGGCCGACACCGACATCCTCCTCTTCGCCCTGGTGGTAGTCATCGTCGGCGGCCTCGGCAGCGTGGAGGGAGCCGCCGTCGGCAGCATCCTCATCGGCCTCATCGACGCCTTCTCCCGGGTGTGGATCCCCGAGCTCTCCTATTTCGCCGTGTTCGCCCCCATGGCCCTGGTCCTGATGCTGCGACCGCAGGGACTGTTCGGAGTGCGGGAATGAGCCGCCGCCTGGCGTTGGTGCTGACCGCCATCGGCCTCGGCGTCATCTACGCCGCCCCCTACGTACTCCCTCCCTTCGTCGTGTCCCTCCTCACGCTGGTCTTCATCTCCGGCCTGCTGGCGACCAGCGTCAACCTGCTGGCGGGGGAGGCGGGCCTGGTCTCCATAGGCCACGCCGGCATCGCCGCCGCCGCCGGCTACGGCATCGCCTGGGCGACGGTCAACGGACTGGGCGTGGGGGTGCGGGTGCTGGTGGCGCTGGGCCTGGTGCTGGTGGTGTCATTCCTGTTCGGCCTCACCACCATGTACACCCGCGGCATCGTTTACCTCATGATCACCCTCGCCCTGGGCATGGTCGCCTACGGCCTCGCCCTGCGCCTGTCGGGGCTCACCGGTGGCCAGAACGGCCTCACCGGAATCGAACGCCCCGGCTTCGTGGACGTCTGGTGGCAGTTCTACTTCTTCACCGCCGCCCTCTTCCTGCTCGCCCTTCTCGCCGTGTGGGTGGTGAGGCGGTCGCCGTTCGGGCTCACCCTGCGCGCCATCCGCGACAGCGAGACCCGGGCCGCCAGCCTCGGGTACTCGGTGGCGGCCAGCAAGCTGATGGCCACGATGCTCTCCGGCCTGCTGGCGGGGACGGCCGGGGTCCTGGCGGTGTGGAACTCCGAGTTCATCAGCCCCGCCGTCTCCTCGTTCGCCCGCTCGGCGATGGCGGTGGTGATGGTGATCCTGGGCGGGACCGGCACCCTCCTCGGCCCGCTGGCCGGCGCCGGTGTGGTGGTGGGCGCCGAGCATTGGCTGAGCTCTTACGTCGAGCGCTGGCCCACCCTGCTCGGCTTGGCCTTCATCGTCGTGGTCATCTTCATGCCCAGGGGCCTGATCGGCCAGATCCCGGCCCGGCTGCTGCCGCGCAGCGACCGTCCCCAGGAGCCGATCGACAATTTGTCCCCCACGAGCGAAGCTTTGTCCCCCACGAGCGAAGCGAGTGGGGGAAGGGGACCCCGCGCTGGAGGCGCGGGGTAGGGGGGAGGTTCCCATCAAGCAGACTCTGACCGTTTTCAAGCGTTTGCAGAAGGGCTAGCCTCCCCGGGAAGCGGCGCTTCATGGCGCCCTCCAAAAGGAAGGGAACCTGATGTCCACTCACTTCAGAGCCTCACGATCTCGTCTCATCGCTTTTTTGGCGGTGATCACGCTGCTCCTGGCGGCCTGCGCTCCAGGCGGCGACGGGGCAGAGACGACCACCACGGCGGCGGGCGAGCCCACGACCGCCGCGACGGAAACTCCCGACACCGGGGCCGACACCACCCAGCCGGCC
>DATFFO010000075.1:0-4271 GCA_035250025.1 Acidimicrobiia bacterium | reverse complement strand
CTGTCGTTCGATGCCGATCCGTCGACTCCGATCCCCACCGGAATGCCGGCGTCGAGGTAACCGGCGACCGGGGCAATGCCGGAAGCCAGTCGCATGTTGGATGTCGGGCAATGGGCGACCCCCGTGCCTGCAGCCGCAATCTTCGCCAGTGCCCCGGCATCGACATGCACTGCGTGGGCGTACCAGACGTCGGCACCCTCCCATCCCACCGACGAGGCGTAGTCGACGGGTGGGGCTCCGAACCGCTCCAGGCAGAACGCCTCCTCGTCGGCAGTCTCCGCCAGATGAGTGTGAAGGCGGACCCCGAGGTCCCGGGCCAGCCTGGCCGACCTGGACATGAGATCCGTCGTGACCGAGAACGGGGAGCAGGGAGCGACGACTACCTGCAGCATCGACCCCGGGGCCGCGTCGTGGAACTCCGAGACCACCCTGGCCGTGTCTTCGAGGATCGCCTCCTCGTCCTCGACCACCGAATCTGGCGGCAGGCCCCCCTCCGACTCGCCGAGGCTCATCGACCCTCGGGAGACGTGGAAGCGAATCCCGACGGGCGCCGCCCCCTCCACCTGGTCGTCGACCCTCGCCCCGTTGGGCCACAGGTAATGGTGATCGAAGGCGGTGGTGCAACCGCTCAGGGCGAGTTCCGCCAAACCCAGCGTGGTGGCGACCCGCACGTGGTCGGGGGTCATCCTCCCCCAGATCGGGTACAGGGTGGTGAGCCAGTCGAAGAGGCCGGCGTCCTGGGCGGCCGGCACGACCCGGGTGAGTGTTTGGTAGAGGTGGTGATGGGTGTTCACGAGGCCGGGAAGCACCACGTGGCCGGACATGTCGACCACTTCGTCGGCGGTGTCGGGGAGATCGGCTGTCGGCCCGACCGCCTCGATCCACCCGTCCCGGGCCAGCAAGGCACCGTCGCGGATCTCGTCGCCGGTCATCGTCGCCAGCACCTCGGCGTGGCGCAGGAGCAGAGTCGCCATGGCCGACGACGGTACCCTCGACCTCATCCCGAGGAGGCCCACTTGACCATCAACCAGGAGTCCTATGACGCGTGGGAGCAGCGACTGGCGGCCGCCAGCGTCCGTACGAACCAGGCGTTTCCCGGCGATAGACCCGAGCGCCAGCCGGTCCACACCGTCTACGGCGGCGCCCACCTCTTCAAGCCCGACACCGCCGCCAAGCTGGGAGGACTCGCCCGCCGGAGCCTGGACGACTTCGCCCCCGAAGCCGACGTCCTGGCCGACGCCGTGGGCCTGCGGCCCGGTGATCTGGCCGACGCCGTCTACGCCCGCGTCGTCGAGAAGCTGGGGCGGGAGCCGGTTGAGGACTACAGGCTCGACTTCGAGGACGGCTATGGCAACCGACCTGACGACGAGGAGGACGGCGACGCCGTGTCCGCTGCCCAAGCCGTGGCCCGGGGCATGGACGAATCGAGCCTGCCGCCGTTCATCGGCATCAGGGTCAAGTCTCCCACGGGTGAGCTCGGCCGGCGCTCACTCCGGACCCTCGACCTGTTCGTCACCACCCTCGCCGAGGCGGGCGGAGGCCTACCTGAGAACTTCGTGGTGACCATCCCCAAGCTCACCGATCCCGAGCAGGTGATGGTCTTCGATGAGGCTCTGGCTGAACTCGAATCGAAGCTCGACCTGGAGCAGATCCCGGTCGAACTGATGATGGAGACCACCCAGATGACGATCGACCGCGACGGCATCGCCGGGCCACGACGCTTCGTCCACGCCGCCACCGGTCGGGTTCGGGGCGTCCATTTCGGTACCTACGACTACACCGCCTCGCTGACCATCACCGCCGCTCACCAGTCGATGACCCATCCCGCCTGCGACTTCGCCCGTGACGTGATGCAGGTGGCGTTGGCGGGAACCGGGATCTGGCTGTCGGACGGCGCTACCAACGTGATGCCCGTCGGCGAGATGGCATCCGTCCACGGCGCCTGGCGGCTCCACTACACGCACGTGCGTCACTCCCTCATGCACGCCTTCTACCAGGGTTGGGACCTTCACCCTGCCCAGCTCCCGAGCCGCTACGCCGCCGTCTACTCGTTCTTCCTGGAGGGTCTCGACCGGGCCGGGGAGCGCTTGTCGAACTTCGTCGATCAGGCGGCGAAGGCCACGCTCGTCGGGGACGTCTTCGACGATGCCGCTACCGGCCAGGGACTCCTCAACTACTTCCTACGTGCCATCAATTGCGGGGCCATCACCGAAGACGAGGCATTGGCCAGGACGGGCCTCGACCTGGACGAGCTCCACACCCGGTCGTTCCTCCGCATCCTGCAAGGCCGCCGCTAGTCGAGACGGAAGACGGAAGGCGGAAGACGGAAGGTTGTCCCCCACGAGCGAAGCGAGAGGGACGGAAGACGGAAGGCGGATGACTGAGGACAGGGAGTCTGTTTGTCCCCCACGAGCGAAGCGAGAGGGGGAAGGGGCCCCCGCGCCGGAGCGCAGCGGAGGCGTGGGGTAGGGGGCAATCGCTCCCAACACAGCGACCTTGATCAGAGATCCGCCACGGGTCGCCCTCGCCTTCGGCGATCCCCCTACCTCCCACCTCCGCTTCGCTCCGGTGGCAGGAACCTTCCCCCCACTTCGTGGGGGGACAAAGGGGTTCGCCATGCGTTACGGGCATCCCCATCCCGATCACCGATCAGCGGGTGACGGTGAAGCGGATGTCTCCGTAGGGCTCGGACGTAACGTGGAAGACCACCCCGTCGTCCTCCATGCCGAACCGCCCGAGGTCGTAGGGCAGATGGTGCTGGTTCGGCAGGCGAACCGACATCTCGGCGATCTCGGGCACGGCCGCCATCGCCTTCTCAGCCATCTGCCAGCCCTGGTGCTGGATCGAGGCCGACCAACCTCCGAAGAAGCCGTCGAGCAGTGCCTGGCGGACACGCTGCCAGGCACTGGTCGTATCGGCGGGGATGGTGGCATAGAGCCAGTCGACGGCCACGGTCGTCGCCAGGATCCGGTCATCGGTCTCGGGCAGGACGGTGTACTGATCGCGGGGAAATCCCGAGAACGCCGACTGCCGGGTCTTGAGCACCACCAACCCCTCCACGCCGCCCCGCACCTCGGCGGTGTCCGCTGTCGCCCGGCGGCGGGCTGTGCGGCGCTCGGAAGACCCACCGACGAACCCGGACTCGGTCTGGCGCTGCCAGACCGTCTCTGCCAGGTCCACGGTTGCCGAGTCGACCCCCGGGTGGCCGAGGAAGTGGCTGGCGAGGACCTCGGCGAAGCCCTCCAGGTCCTTGGTCAGCTTGTCCTGCGCCAGGGCGTAGATGGTGTTGCGGACCGTGTCCGTGGGGACGACACCGGCGTTGTCGGCCTCCATGTAGGCGTCAGCCACGTCGCCGGTCAGAGCCACAGAGGCGGATACCTCGCTGAAGTCGTCTGAATCGGACCCGCGATGGATCTTGGAGAGCCGAACGTGCGACTTGCCCCAGCTATTAGTGGACAGCTCCGTCATGCGTCCTCCTCGGGGACGCAGAGCATCTTCCGCAGCCTCCCCATCGTGATCTGGCGTTGCTGGCCGGCCGCCTCCACCAATTCTGCGCCAGGGTCGTTGTCGAGCCGGCGGTGGAGGATGGCCATCATCTCGTCGGCGCTCCGCCCGGCGGCGCGCACGATGTAGGTGAATCCGAAGCGGTCCTCGTACCTGCGGTTGAGCTCGGCCATCTGTTCATGCAGGGGACCGTCGGCGTCGATCATGCCCGCCTGCTCCCCTGCTGACAGCGCCTCTCCGGCGCTGTCTTGGCGACCTGCGGTCTCGCCGATCCGGGGGTGGGCGGCGAAGGCGTCGCGCCAGTCCGCCTCTGTCAGACCGTCGAAGGCGTCGGCGGCGGCGCTCAGGACGTGCTCGACGTCGGAGTAGGGCCGTCCCGCCGCCATCCGCTCGACCCAGGCAGGCGAGGCGCAAGCGGTGACGAAGAAGCCGGCGGCGGCCTGGGGGAAGAGGGCATTGAGATAGCGCATCCGGAGGGCGGCGGCGGCTTTCCGGTCGGGACGACCCCAGACGCGGAGACGGGCGACGCCACCGTCGGGATGAATGTTGAGGCGCACCCTGTCGCCCTCCACAGGGTGCGGGAGCTCGACGTGGTTGACGGCATGGGCCTCGACAGCCACCCGACCGCACACCTCAGACCAGTCCTCGTTGCCTAGCGCCGAGTCGAGCGTGACCCAACCGGGAGCGTTGCCCTTGAAGTGCCGGGTGTCGACGTCGATGGCGTGGATGGTCCCCGGGAGCCCCAACTCCACCACGGCCCAGTCGTG
>DATFFO010000074.1:0-27534 GCA_035250025.1 Acidimicrobiia bacterium | reverse complement strand
GAGGACAACAGTACGAGCACCGTTGGCCAAGAGCATCACCTGGCGGCGATCGAGCCGGTCGACGAGCGCGCCGGCGGGCAGTGCGCACAACAGCCACGGCAAGGTGAGGGCGGTCGTCACGCCCGCGATGAGGGCAGGGCTCCGGGTAACCGTCAAAGCAACCAGAGGCAACCCGACCTTGAAGAGCCCGTCTGCGAGATTGGACAAGCTCGACGACGACCACAGAGTCCAGAACCCGGCACCCAGAGGCGCCGGGTGAGCCAGCGGTGAAATGCCGGTCATTGCTTCAGCTTGGCCGAGTCACGTGGCATTCAGCGGTTCTCGGGCGAGACGGACGGCTCGTTCGCCCCGAACGACGTGCCGGACTACCCGCGGCAAAGGCGCAGCCGACTCCGCTAGAGGCCAAGGCCCTCGCCCACCTGCTCAGACAAAAGATGATTTGCATGTGCAGGCAAGAGGAACTCACGAACAAGCAACTCGCTGACCGCCTGGGCAGCGACCCGGGCACCATCCTGCCCCATGTGAGGATGCTCGTCGAGGCAGAGTTCTTGCAACTAGCAGTTGTGCTAACCGGGACAAGCGGCGCTCTGGAAAAGCCCTACCGCTCAACCGGAAAGACCTGGTGGCTCGACGACCCACTGGCCGGAGCCGAACCGGATGTACGTTTCGGACCGGTAGAGATCGCAATGGCCGAAGCGCGCCAAGCCGGCCCAGACGCTCTCGCCGCTTACGCAACGTTCATGCTCCATCTATCACCAGAAGAAGTCGCGGAACTGGACCGACGGATCCTGGCGGTGCTCGACGAGTACATCGAGTCCGACCAAACACGACTCGACCAGCCGGCACACCTCGGTCTCGTCGTCCTGCACCGGGTCGTACGCACAACAAGCGAGCACGCGTAGTCAGGCGGGGATCGCGAGCCCAAGCCGGTTCCCGCACAGATCACTCAATCTCGGCGCGTAACGCCCGAGTCAGAGAGTGCTCAGTAACGGAGGTGGCGCCTCTCCGGTGGGAAAGATCGCGTGGGCTCGGATCGAGCCTGCATGCTGCCGTCAGTCTGCCGTCGGTGAGCCCATAATCCACTCCCCGCACGATCGGCCGAACAGCGAAACCCGGCCATGACCAGGGGTTTTCGTGGTGGTCAGGGACGGCGTCGATCCGTCGACCTCCGGTTTTTCAGACCGGCGCTCTACCGACTGAGCTACCTGACCATGCACCGAGGACCTGGATCCTCGATGAGCGGGCACGACGGGATTTGAACCCGCGACCTCCGGCTTGACAGGCCGGCGAACACTCCAGACTGTTCTACGCGCCCTGGAGCTTGCCCGGGAATCCGGGCGGTCAGAGAAGTATATCGGTCCGGAGGCCCCACTCAACCTGAGCCTGGGAAGAGAGACAGAGGGAAGGAAACCGGAAACCCTCCTAGTTCAGAGACTCAGCTGCGACGGCGGCCTTGCCGGCTGCTCCCGTCACATCCCGGGCTCTTCCGGCCATCCAGATGAAGGAAGGGTTCCGGAACACTACGCGTCCCGGAACCCCTTCTCGATGTCTCTCAGGTGAGACCCGACTTAGAACCCGACGCCGTTCTCGCCCGGATTGTGAAACGCCCCGGGAACCACGAAAGGATCCCCGACATGCATCGGGGAGTGATTCTTGGCGATGAACACGTCATCCTCGACCTGGAGGTCACCGACCCCATCGCCCGTGGTATCCAAGAACACGTCGATGAAACCGCCGTGCAGGGCGCCATCGCTGGCGGACACGATCTCGCCGCTACCGGCATCGACGACAATGAAGCCGTTGTTGCCCGCACCCTCCGGCTTGGACCGGTTCGTGCAATGAGCCGCATAGGCCGGCGCAGCCGAGACGATGAACAGCGCCGTAGTCAGCGCAAAGACGGAGATTCTTCTCCGCATGAGTCCACTCCTTCGAGTTGCCATCCCATTCCCGGCCGGGAACTGTAGCCGCCATCCACGAGGGCATATCGCACAGAGCCGCACCTTTTTTTTCACAACCTCCGGATCCCTCCCGACGAGGTAGTGGGCGGCCCCCACGATGATCGTCAGCCCTCTCTGGCGCGGGGGTTCCCTGGTTTAGATCGACTCGTCGCGCATCTCCGAAACCTTCGAATCCCATCGCTACGTCTCTCCAAAGACCTACCGAGACGACCGTAATCATGCGACGCGAGGCGCTTGTTCGGACGGTGCGTTGCGGCGTCAGCGTTCCCTGGTTGCTACGTGGCAGCAGGCGTAACGCGGGAACCAAAAAAACCCGCGGAGGCGTCCCGCCGTGTCCAAAAAAACGCCGCCGCCTGCCCCAGACTCGAGCGGCTTCTACCTGCGGACGACGATCTTTCCCATTTGCTCACCTGACTCGAGGTGGCGGAGCGCCTCGGGGAACTGCTCGAAGTCGAACACCGAGTCGACCGGCGACGCCACTTCTCCCGAGGCGACGAGTTGGAGGGCCCGGGAGAACTGGGAATGCGTGGCCATCGAGGAGCCAATCAGCTCGATCTGTTTGAACCAGAGCACGGGCAGGTTGAGCTCGACCTTCTGCCCGCTGGTGGCACCGCATATCACCATGCGGCCGCCCTTTTTCAACGAGCGCATCGATTGGCCCCATGTGGCGGGGCCGACGTTCTCGACGACGATGTCGGCTCCACCATGGACAGCCATGTCCTTGGAGAACTCGCCGGTCGAGTCGAAGCCGGCCTCCGCTCCTTGTCCGACGGCCCAGGCGATCTTTTCCGGCGACCGCGAGGTGACAAAAACCCTTGCTCGCCGGGCGATGGCGAGAAGCAGGGCCGCGGACGCCACTCCGCCGCCGATACCCGGTACGAGCACCGTCTCGCCGCTGCGCAACCGGGCCCGCTCGAGCATGCGCAGGGCGGTCCCCGTCGCCAGCCCGAACGACCCGGCGACCTCCCAGGTGAGGCCGGGCGCCTTGGGGAGGGCATTGGCGGCGGGCACGACGACGTACTCGGCCATGGTGCCGGTGTGATGCTCGCCCAGGATCCCGAACTCCGGGCAGTAGACGATCTCGTCGGCCAGGCAGGCCGGACAGCTTCCGCACGACAGCGACGGGTCGATCACGACCTCGTCGCCCGGCTCGAGGCCATCGACGCCCTCTCCAACCTCGTCGACCACGCCGGCGCCGTCGCCACCCGGGGTGTGGGGAAGATTCTTGGGGGCGGGGAGCCCCTGGGCTATCCACAGATCGAGGTGGTTCAGGCCGCTGGCGACGATCTTGACGCGAACCTCTCCGGGCCCAGGCTCGGGGACGTCGATCTCGTTGAGGACGTAGTCGTCGATACCCGTGGTTGCGGTGAGCTGCCAGGCTTTCATTGCGGCGAGAGTAGTGAGGGAAGAAGAGAGAGCCGGCGGCGGTACCACCGGCTCTCTCTTCCCGACAGGCTCCCTCATTCCCACTACCCGAGAATCAGAGGACACCCACTGTGCCCTGATACGCGAAGATCAGGAAAATGTCGCACCGCGCCGAGATCAGGGTTCGGTTCTATGAGCTCGACCCCTACAACCACGTCAACCACACCAACTATCTGGCCTACTTCGAGACGGCCCGGGTCGAGTACCTCAACGACGTCGGCCTGGGGATGGACGTGATGAAGGATCACGGCTATCAGATCGTTGTCGTGGAACTGAGGGCGAAGTTCCTGGCGGCGGCCGGTCTCGGGGACGTCCTCATGGTGACGACAGACGTCATCGATGTCGGCCGCGTCACGTCCACCTGGGGACAGGAGATGACCAGGGGCGAGGAGAAGATCGCCACCCTCGAGGTCAAGGCCGCCATCACCGACCTCTCCGGCCGCCCCCGGCGGGTTCCGGACGAGTTCGCCGCCGCCTTCTCCTGAGCCCGAGCTTTAAGCTCGAACCACCGATGTCAGAGGTTCAACACCGCCGCCCTCGCATCCTCGTCGCAGACACGATCTCCGCCGACGGGCTGGCGCTCCTCGAGGAGCACTTCGACGTCGACGTGCGGACCGGCATGTCGGAGGACGAACTGGTGGCGGTCATCCCCGACTACGAGGGGGTTGTCGTCCGCTCGGCGACGAAGATCACAGCCCGGGTCCTCGACCGCGCCGAGCGCCTCAAGGTGATCGCCCGGGCCGGCGCGGGTCTCGACACGATCGACGTCGCCGCCGCCGTCGACCGGGGCATAGAGGTCGTCAACAGCCCCGACGCCAACACGCTGGCGGTGGCCGAGTTGGCGGTGGGCCTGCTGGTCGCCCTCGCCCGCAACATCAGTCGGGGAGATGCCGCCCTCAAGGAGGGACGGTGGATCAAGGGCGAGCTGATGGGATCGGGCCTGGCCGGCAAGACGCTGGGCATCGTCGGCTTTGGTCGCATCGGCCAGGCGGTGGCGGCCCGCGCCCGGGCCTTCGGAATGCGAATCGTGACCAACCAGCACCGGCCCACCCCCGAGCTGTATCTGGAGGCCGGTGTCGAACCGCTCGATCTCTACGACCTGCTTGCCGAGTCGGACTTCGTCAGCCTCCACGTCCCCGCCCGTTCCGACACCGAGGGTCTCATCGGGGCCGAGGAGCTGGCTGCCATGAAACCGACGGCCTACCTGATCAACACCTCTCGGGGGAGCGTCGTCGACGAGGCCGCCCTGTTGGCGGCGCTGGACGAGAACCGGATCGCCGGCGCCGCTCTCGACGTCTTCCAGGAAGAACCCGCCGGTGAAAACCCGCTGGCCCGCCATCCCAACGTCATCGCCACGCCGCACATCGGTGCCTCCACCGCCGACGCCCAGGCAACGGCGGCGGTCGAGGTCGTCCAGCAGATCGTGGCCCGTCTCGGCGCCGCCGGTAGCCGATCGATCCTGCCCGTCAGGTTCGTGCCTCTCGACCGGGTCGTCCCCCACGAGGCCACCGACCCGCGGCGGGCGGAGAAGCTGGCCGGTCGGCTCACCGACGAAGCGGTGATCCGCAACCCGACGATCGTCGCCTCGATCGGAGACCGTTTCGTGGTCCTCGACGGCGCCACCCGCACGGAAGCTCTGCGGCGGCTGAATTCGGCCCACGCCATCGTCCAGGACGTGAGCGTCGAGGACGGCCTCGGCTTGGAAACGTGGCATCACGTCGTGCGCCGCATGGAGATGGACGATCTCGCCGAACTTCTCGGTCGTCTCGACGGGATCCGCATCGAGGAGGTGACGGAAGGCTCAGCCCACTACCGGATGATCGAGTATGGCGGGCTGTGTGCCATCACTGCCCGGGACGGGCGCGCCTTCGTGGTCTATGCGGCCGAGGGTCGCAACCGCTTCGCCGCCGTGGCGGAGGTGGCCGACGCCTACATCCAAGCCACTCTGGTGTCGCGCACCCTCGAGCGCGACGTCCGCCGGCTCGAGGTCTGGTATCCGGACATGACTGCCCTCGTCGAGTATCCGGAGTTCACAGTGGAACAGGTGTTGCTCGCCGCCCGATCCGACACCCTCCTCCCCGCCGGCGTCACCCGCTTCATCGTTCCCGGACGCGTGCTGCATCTCGATGTGCCCCTCGAGGTCGTCACAAGCGACCGCACCCTCGAGGAGAAGAACCGCTGGCTCCACGACCATCTCACCGCCAAGGAGCGGGAGGGCAAGATCCGGTACTACACGGAGCCGGTCTACATCCTCGACGAGTGATCTCGGCTGGAGCTCTGAAGGACCCGCCCAATCCCGTTTTCGCGCATCGATCGCGCCGGATCTGACCGGATCGATGCGCGAAAAGCTCTTCGGGGCGTTCGCGGTTCCATCCGGTCAGCGCACGAAGGCGGCTACCCAGTCGTCGGCGGGCGAGCGGCGGATCTCGGACATGGGGGCGGTCTGGACGATCGCCCCGGCGCGCATGATCGCCACCCTGTCGGCGATGATGGCCGCCTCGTCGTGGTCGTGGGTGACGTACAGGGCAGTGGTTCCGGCCCGCTCGAGCAGTTCTGTCATTTCACCGATCAGGCGCTCGCGCAGGGCGCGGTCGAGGGCGCCGAGAGGCTCATCGAGCATGATCAGACGGGGCCGTGGCGCCAGCGTCCTCGCCAGAGCAACCCGCTGCTGCTCTCCGCCCGACAGCCCCTCCATCGTGCGGGCGGCGAAGCCGTCCATACCCACCCAGCCCAGCACCTCGCCTACCCGCTTGTCGATCTCACGCTTCGCCATCCCGTCCATCCGCAACCCGAAGCCGACGTTGTCGCCGACCGTCATGTGGGGGAAGAGGGCGTAGCCCTGGAACATGAACCCGAACCGGCGCTGGTAGGGAGGGACCCCGGCCAGATCCTCGCCGTCCCAGGTGACACTTCCGGTCGCCAGAGCCTCGAGGCCGGCCACTCCCCGCAAAAGCGTCGACTTTCCCGAGCCGCTCGGACCGAGCACGGCGACCCGCTCGCCGTCCCGCACCTCCAGGTCGGCATGGTCGACCGCGACCGTCTCGCCGAAGCGGACCGTGATTCCGTTGATGCCCAGCACCTCAGAAGGTTCCCATGTCGCCCGGCCGGAAGCGGTCGATGGCGATGATGGCGAGCGCCGTGATGGCGCCGAGAAGCGTGGCGAGGGCGAGGGCGGCGGCGAAGTTGCCCAGCCCGGGACGGCCGAGCAGGCGAAAGATCATGACGGGAACCGTCGTCGTGTTGGGGCGGGCCACGAAAGAGGTGGCGCCGAACTCGCCGAGGGACACCACGAACGCAAAGCCTGCGCCGACCAGGGCAGCCCGGGCGACGATTGGGAGGTCGATGTGGCGGAAGACCCGGCCGGGCGACGCCCCCAGCATCGCCGCCGCCTCCCGTACCGCCGGGCTGATCGATCGCAACAGCGGGACCATGGCCCGGACGACGAACGGGACGGCAACAAGGGCGTGGGCGAGCGGGATGAGCGCAAGACTGGCCCGGAGATCGATGGGGACGTCGAGGGCGATGAGAAAACCGAAGCCGATCGTCACCGCCGAGGTGCCCAGCGGAAGCATGAGAACGACGTCGAACCAGTGCGACAGCCGTGTCTGGCGTCGTGACACCACGTAGGCGGCGCACACGCCCACGACTACGGCTATCACGGTGGCCGCCAGCCCGAACCACAGCGACGTCGGCACCGACTCGATCGGCCGACCCACCACGGGATCGTCCGCCACGAGGCGCCCGAACCCGTCGTGGCCGAGGGCCCGAGCGACGAGCACCCCGGGGGGGATAGCCAGGAGACCGAGCGTGCCTGCCACCGCCAGCGCCACCGTGGCCCGGGTCCGCCCGACCGGCCGCCGTCTCGTGGCGGTCTCAGAAGCGAGCACCAGTGAGGAGGCGGTCCTCTCCTGGCGGCGGCTGTAGATCGCCAGGAGGGCCGACACTCCCACCAGTTGGGCGAGGGCGAGCGCCGCCGCCAGCGGGAGGTCGAACAGGGTGACGGCCTGGCGGTAGATCTCCACCTCCAAGGTGGCGTACTGGAACCCGCCCAGGATCAGCACCACCCCGAAGGAGGTGAACGTGAAGAGGAAAACGATTGAGGCGGCGGCGATTATGGCGGGCCGGAGCAGGGGGACGGTGATCGTGCGGAACACGGCCCGCGGCGCCGCCCCCAGCATGGCGGCGGCCTCTTCGACACGGCGGTCGATCCGAGACCACATTCCCCCCACCGTCCGCACCACGACTGCCACGTTGAAGAACACGTGGGCCGCCAGGATCGCCCACACCGACCCCCGCCAACCGAGGGCGGCGAAGGCGGTCCCGACCACGACGGTGGGCAGGACGAAGGGGACGATCACCAGGGCCTGCGCCAGGCGGCGGCCGGGGAACTCGAATCGCGACACGGCCCACGTCAGCGGTGCCGCCACGAGCAGTGTCAGCACGGTCGATGCTGCGGCCTGCCACAGGGTGAACCACGCCACCCGGAGCAGCCGCGTCTCGACCAGGACATCGGCGAGCCGCAGCTCGGATATTCCCAACCAGAGGATGCGGGCCATCGGGTAGACGAACAGGTACCCGATGAAGACGACGGGGACGGCGGCCACCGCCCACAGGCCGCGGCGGATGGTCAGGGTGTCACCACCTGCCGCCACAGGTCGAGCCACCGGTCCCGGTTGGCGGCTATCTCTGCCGGATCGATCGAAGCGGGATCGCCGGGCACGATCGTGTTGTCGGCGAAGACCTCCGGCAGTTCCACCTCCTCGTTGGCGGGAAACACGAACCAGGTGGTGGGGATCTCAGCCTGGAACTCGGGACTGAGCATGAAGTCGATCAGCTCCCCGCTCGCCTCCGGGTAGTCACCGTTGGCGAGCACTCCCGCGAACTCGATCTGGCGGTAGCAGCCATCGGCCACCACGCCGGTCGGTGCGGAATCGAGCGGCTCCTCGGCGAAGATCACCTCCGCCGGTGGCGAAGAGGCGTAAGAAACGACCAGTGGCCGGTCGCCGCCGTAGCGGGTGAAGTCGGCGTAGTAGGCGGTGTCCCAATCGGAGACGATCTTGACGTCGTTGGCCACCAGGGACTCCCAGTAGCCGGGCCAGTCCTCTCCGTACCGATCGACTGTGGCGAGGAGGAACGCCAGGCCGGGCGACGAGCTGGCCGGGTCCTCTGTCACCAGCAGCCCTGCGTACTCGGGGGCGACCAGGTCGTCGAGCGTCTGGGGAGGCTCCAGGCCGGCGTCGTCGAACCAACCGATGTCGTAGTTGAGGCAGACGTCCCCGAAGTCGATTGGGGTGACCCTGTGCTCGGCGTCGAGCACCAGGGAAGGGTCGACGGAGGCCAGGTTTTCCGACTCGTGGGGTGTGAACAGGTCCTCTTCTAGGGCGCGGCTCAGAAAGGTGTCGTCCACCCCGAAAAGGACGTCCCCCAGCGGGTTGTCCCGGGTGAGGATCGCCTGGTTGACGGTGCCGCCTGCGTCGCCCGCCGCCACCACTTCCACTGCGATCCCGGTCTCCTGGGTGAAGGCCGCAAAGGTCTCGTCCGTGACCCCGTCGGCGAACGAGTCGTGCGACACGATGGTCAGCGTATCGGGGGTCGAGGCGGTTTCGCCGTCGCCGTTGCATCCAGCCAACAGCGCCACGACAGTCAGGAGGGTGAGAGTTCGGCCGGTTGTCACGCGTTCAGTCCTTTGTCGCTTGCGACGCCGGGCCGGTGACAGGCCGAGGTGGTCCCTTCGCCGGTATGACCCGGATCAGGTTCGAACGGTCGGAGCCTCGGGTGGCTCCCTCTCAGCCCGGTCCCACCGGGCTCCCGCGTCCATGTGCCAGTGTAGGGGGGCTGGCGTCGACACAAGTAGGCTCGTTCACCCAACGATTGACATGGCGATCGTCGACATCTCCGATCCGGACTCATTCGTCGCCGGTGTCCCTCACGACGAATTCCGGCGCCTCCGCCTCGAAGAGCCCCTGAGCTGGCACGAAGAAGCGGACGGGGCCGGCTTCTGGGCACTGGTGCGCCACCCCGACGTGGCCGAGGCGGGCAAGGATTGGCGTCGGTTCTCCTCTGCCCGCGGTTCGACTCTGGAGGAACTGGACGACGATCAGCTGCTCGTGCGGCGATCGATGCTCGATCTCGACCCCCCGGCCCACACACGTCTCCGCCGCCTGATCGGCCCCAGCTTCACCCCTGGCGTCGTCCGGGCCTACGAGCAGGCCATCCGCCTCATGACGCGGGAAGCGGTCGAGGAGGCCGTGGCCAAGCAGAGCTTCGACCTCGTCGAGGAGATCTCCAAGCCGGTGCCTGTCCTCTGGCTGTGTGAGCACCTCGGCATCCCGGCGTCCGACGCCGCCCTGCTCATCGAACTGACGGATCGCATGCTCGGCAAGGACGACCCGGAGTACCAGGAAGAGGAGGGCGATCCCGCCGTCATCCGCCTCTCCCCATTCGGGACCATGGCCGGTCTCGAGTCCTATCGATACGCCGCCGAGCTGGCGGCGGCACGCCGGGCCCGGGCTACCGACGACGTCCTCAGCCAGATCCTCTACGCCGGGCCGGATGGGGACCCGCTCACCGACGCCGAGTTCCAGAACTTCTTCTCGGTGTTGATGATCGCCGGGCAGGAGGCTTCCCGACACTCGATCTCCCACGGGGTCCTGCTCTTGAAGGAGAACCCGGACGCCCTAGCCGATCTCGTCAGTGACCCGGATGGGTTGATGGCAACGGCCACAGAGGAGATCATCCGATGGGCGTCACCGATATACCAGTTCCGGCGCACGGCCACCGAGGACATGGCGATCCACGGCCACACCATCCGGGCCGGCAACAAGGTGACCCTCTGGTACGTCTCCGCCAACTTCGACGAGACGGTGATCCCCGATCCGCACGCCTTCGACATCCGACGCCAGCCCAACGACCACCTCTCCTTCGGACGCGGTCCCCACCTGTGCCTAGGGATCCACCTCGCCCGCCTTCAGGTCCGGATCACGTTCGAGGAATTGCTCCCTCACCTTCCGGCGATGGAGGTTTCCGGACCGGTGGAGAGGCTCCGGTCCAACTTCATCCACGGAGTCAAACACCTGCCCGTGACCGTCGCCTGAGGATGACCGGACCTGCTCTGTCTCGATGGGCGATCTCGCCGAATCGGGGCTCCATCCCACGAAACCGGAGGTGATGGCGCCTGGCCAGTGACCGCCGAGGTCGACGAGCCAAGCGAATCGGTGGATTCGGGCTGAGACGGCAGGCCGTCCTGGGCGCCCGGTAGCATCGCCTTACCTATCGAGAAGGAGTCACAATGATTGAGACCCTACGACGCGGCTGGTGGCTCATCCTTCTGCGAGGGATCCTGGCGGTGATCTTCGGGATCATGGCACTCGTCTGGCCCGGGATCACGGTCCTCGCCCTGGTGCTGCTCTGGGGAGTGTATGCCGTCGTCGATGGGGCTTCCGAGATCGGGCTCGCCGTGCGCGGCGGAGAGGGACTGACGGGCGGCGGGCGCTGGGCCCTCGCCCTCCTCGGCCTATTCGGTGTCGCCGCCGGCGTGATCGCCTTCCTGTGGCCGGGGATCACGGCGTTGGTGCTTGCCTACCTGATCGGCTTCTGGGCGATCCTCACCGGAGTCATGGAGATCATTGCCGCCATTCGGCTCCGGGAGGAGATCGACAACGAGTGGCTGATGGGGATTTCCGGAGCCCTCTCGGTCGTCCTCGGTGCGATCCTCGTGATTGCCCCGGGGGCGGGCGTCCTGGGGTTGGTGACGGTGATCGCCATCTTCGCCATCGCCTGGGGTATCACCTTGATCCTGCTCTCGTTCAGGGTTCGCAACCCGGGTGCGGCTCCTGCCGCCGCCTGACCCGGACCGACCGCGGCGCCTGTCTGACGGCTATCCGGGTGGTGCCACGACGAGCACGGTGTTGTGCCCGCCGAACCCGAATGAGTTCGAAAGCACCGGCGCCGGAGCCCAGGCCCTCCGTTCCCTGACGATGTCGGTCAGCGGGATGGCCGGATCCTGTTTGGTCATGCCCACGTTCGGTGGCAGCTCTCCACTGGCGATAGCGAGCACGGCCACAGCCGCCTCTATGGCGCCGGAAGCACCCAGGGCGTGGCCGGTGGTGCCCTTCACCGACGAGACGGCGGGCTGGCGTGAGCCGAACACCCGGCTGATCACCATGCCCTCGGTCTTGTCGTTGAGGTCGGTCCCGGTGCCGTGGGCGTTGACATAGCCGATGTCGCCCGGCTCCAGTCCGGCGTCGGCGATGGCGAGACGTACCGCCCGCTCGGCTCCGTCGCCTTCAGGGTGGGGCGCCGTTATGTGGTGGGCGTCTGCCGTCGAGGCTCCGCCCGGAAGTTCGGCCAGGACGGCCGCCCCCCGTTCCAGGGCCCGCTGACGATCCTCTACGACGAGGATGGCGGCACCCTCTCCCAAAACGAAACCGTCGCGATCGGCGTCGAATGGCCGTGCTGTCAGGGTCGGTGACAGGGCCCGGGCGGCTACGAAGCCTTCGATTGTCGGCTTGCGCACGGCGCCCTCGGCGCCACCGACGACGGCAACGTCGGCGTATCCCCACTCCACCTGGCGGATGCCGTCGAGGATCGCCTGGGCTCCGGCGGCACACGCCACGACCTGCGTGGAGGCCTGCCCGCCGAACCCGTACTGGATGGAGATGGCGGCGGCAGCGGCATTGCACATCATCATCGGGATCCACAGCGGGGAGACGCGGGGGTTGTCGGTGTAGGCCGCTCCGATCAGGTCCTCGAGCGAAGCCAGGCCGCCGATCCCACTCCCGACGCTGACCATCACCCGGGAAGGATCGACGTCGAGTGCTCCCGCCTGTGTGAGAGCTTCGTCGGCGGCGACGAGGGCGAACTGCGCAAAACGATCGAGTCGGCGCGCTTCCCGGCGGGGGATGGTGGGCTCGGGATCCCAGCCGGGAACCTCGTACGGGCCCGGGCCAGGGTCGACCCCGAGACCCTTCCAGAAGGTGTCCCGGCCGATGCCCGGTGCCGCCACGACACCGATCCCGGTTACGACTGCCCGTCGTCTCTCCATGGCCACATTCTGGCCCAGTGCCGGTCGCAACGAGACGCCCGGCCGGTCAGGCGCGGCGCCGGCGGATCGCTCGCCACCCCACGGCCAGGATCAGGGCAACCCCGGCACCTGCTGTCAGGGCGACGGCAGTCGGGAAGCCGGCCTCGGGGAGCTCCTCAGAAGCGGTCGCGACCGGCTCGGGTTCCGGCGTGGTGGTCGTCGTGTCGGTGCCTGGCACGTCGAGAACGATATCCGGGTCGAGGACGGCAACGAGCCGATGGGTCGGGGTTGGGAGTGGAGCGAGGAGTGTCGTCGCCCCGTCCGCGCCCGTTACGGCCAGGCCGGCCTCCGAAACCGAGACGAGGGAATCACCCACGGCCTGGTAGGAGGCAGTTGCATCCAATTCGACGATCGTGCCGTCGTCAATGTCGAAGATGAGCCCGATGCCGGCCTCGGCTTGGATGGGGTAGCGGTCCCCTGCCAGCCGATGCTCGTCAACCCAGTCGTAGATGCTGCTGTCGACCAGGGGCGGGCTGGTCCACACCACGTCGCCGGTCGCAGCGGAGTACACGGTCGCGTGCGTCTCGTAACCGCCGTCGTCGTGGTAGATCACCTCGGTGATCAGCAGCTTCTCTCCGCTGGGCGAGAAGGCGAGAGTGCCGACGTTGGTGGCAGGGCCGATCCGCGACCTCTCGTTGGTGGCGAGGTCGATGACGTCGAGGCTGCCGGCGGCCGGGTGGGTCACGAAAGCGATTCGACTCGGGGACACGTCCAGCAGGTACTCCTCTCCCTCGTGGACCATCTCACCGCCCAGGATTCGCAAGCTGGCGACGGTCCCGGTCTGGTTCCAGACCTGGCCGAGGATGCGTTCGCCGTCGGCGTCGAGGCACCAGACCTGCTCGACCCGGCCGGCGGCCGGGGGTTCCACAGCCCGCACGGTTTCCAGGTTGAGGTCGCGCACCGTCACCTCGCCCTCGACCACGTCGGCCAGTAATTCGTGGCCGGGGCACACCGACACCGACCAGCCGAAGCGGTCGTCCCCGAGAGCGGCGATGAGCCGCCCGCGGGCGTCGAGCGTCGCCAGGCGGGTACGCCCGGTGTCGGTGGCGATGAGGAACACCGGCGGCCCGACGCCGTCGAAGACCAGCGGTTGGCCGGCCGCCCGCATCGCCTCCGGTGACGTCGTCGAGCACAGGCCCCCGCTGGGCCGCCTTCCGTCGTTGTGGAGGAACACGCCTGTCTGCTCGTCGCCGGCGATCTCGAACCCGCAGTCGCCCCCGCCGAACCCGGAGTGCACGCCCACCTGTTCGCCCAGGTCGCCCTTGATCCACTCGTCAACCTGGAACACCCAGATGGCTGTGGTCTGGCCGGGAGCCGGGATGGGATCGGGACGCTCGAGCAGTGTTCCAATGAAGGCGGCGTCGGACTGCTCGAGCGCCGTGGTCGGGTCGAGGAGGGCACATGAGCATGCCTCTGCTTCCCCGGCAGGTCCCACCACGACGAGCAGGGACGTCATCAGGACCAGGGCGAGCAGCCGTCTCATCGCAGGTCTGACGCTCTCCGAGATGGGTCGGTTCCCGGCGCGCCACCAGCATTGAGCGTGCATCGACCGACGACAGACATTGTGGTTGCCTGCACACTCGACTCCACGCTTAGGCCGGACTCGTCCAGAGGTCGCGCATCAGTTGTGAACGTTCCAGGAGTTCGTCGAGGCTGCCCTGGTCGGCCACCACGCCGTCATTGAGCACCAGGATGCGGTCGGCCCGTTGCAGGACCGAGCGGCGATGGGAAACTACCAGGCAGGTGACGTCCCGGCGGGAGAAGAGACGGGTCCACAGCTCTCCCTCGGTATGGACGTCGAGGGCCGACGAGAGGTCGTCGAAGACGAGCAGTTGCGCTTCTGTGGCGAACATGCGGGCGGCGGCCGATCGCTGGACCTGGCCACCCGACAGCTTCACACCCCGGGCCCCGATGGCGGTGTCCAGGCCACCCTCGAGGCGCTCCACGTCGGGATCGAGGACGGCGAGCGAGATGGCTTCCCGCATCCGCTCGCGGGGGACGCGGCGGCCGAGGGCGATGTTGTTGGCCAGGCTGTCCGAGAACAACCGCGGCACCTGGGACGTGTAGGCCGTGCGCGGGGGGACCAGGAAGGCGGCGGGATCGGCGATCTCCCGGCCGTTCCATCGCCAGGTGCCTTGGGCGGGAACCAGGCCGAGCACGGCCCGCAGCAGGCTCGACTTTCCCGACCCGATCTTGCCTGTGAACACCACAAACTCACCGGCCGCCACGCGGAAGGTTACGTCGCTGACTCCCATTGCTCCGTCGGTGTGAGCGAAGCTCAGCCCCTCAACCTCCAGGGACTCGAACGGCTCGACGTCGGAGACAGTCTCGACGGGGTCGGCGACCTCGCCCGCCAGGGGGACCGGGGTGCGGTCGAGGAGGTAGGAGTCCGGGGCGTCGACGGCCAGGGCGCGCATGCGATCGAAGGCGACACCTGTCCTCCGGTGCTGGGCGATCCAGTCGCCGACGAAGGCCATGTAGGAGGTGAGACGAGGGAGGTAGGTCAGGAAGATGGCGAGGTCGCCGACCCCGAATGTCCCCGCCCGCATCGTGCCTGCCCCCACGATCAGCACGACGCCTGAGCCGACTGTCGCCATGTTCACGTTGATCGAGCGCAGCAACTCGGTGAGGAAGGTGTCCCGTAGCGCCGCTCGCCGTCTTCGTTCGTTCAAGCGGTCGAATTCCGCCAGGACCGGCTCGGCGGCGTCGGCCAGCTTCACGGCGCTGATGGCACCGAAGGTCTCTCCGATGAAGCCGGTGACATCCTCGGTGGCGTGGCGCATCTCCCGTCGACGAGATCGGATCTGGGGGCTGAGCGACTGGGTCAGGATTACGGTGAGCGCCAGGGGAATCAGGACGAGCAGCGTCAGCCGGGGGTCGATCCCGGCCATGACCGCCACGGCCCCGACGGCGAAGACCAGGACCCCGCCACCGTCGAGGATGTTCTCGACGTACTCGACCAGATCTTCGACGTCGTCCCGGAATGTGGAGACAGCCTGACCCGGCGAAGCGGTGACCGTCCGCGAGCCGGGCGCCTCGAGGAGCCACCGCAGGAGGTTGCGGCGGAGCTGGAGGACCTGCTCGTTCCAGTATTTGATCCAGGCGATGTCCCCGATCCAGAGGATGCCGTTGCGCCCGATGGCGATGGCGCCGAACCAGACGACAGCCGTCCACGGACTGGCCACGGCCGCCTCCCCGTCGGCCAGGCGTTCGAAGACGGCGCCGACAAGCACCCCCAGCCAGATCGGGAGGGCGTGGATGGCCGTCCAGGCAATGAATGCCAGGGTCCAACGACCCAGCCGGTAGCGGATCAACTCGAGTCCCAATCGAAGCGTGCTCATGCCAGGTCCGCTCCCGTCCCGGCCGCCAGGAGACGGGCATAACGACTGGTGGGGTCGGCCGCCAGCTCGTCGCGGCCGCCGTGCTCGACCAGGCGGCCGGCGTCCACGACCATGATCTCGTCGGCTACCCGGACCGACTCCAGCCGGTGAGCCACCATGACCACGGTCCTGTTGCGGAACAGCCGGTGGGTGGCGTCGGCGATGAGCGACTCGGTGTGAGGGTCGAGGCGGGACGACGGCTCGTCGAGGATCACGATCCGCGGGTCCTGGATGAATACCCGGGCGAAGGCGAGGAGCTGCGCCTCCCCCGCAGACAGGCCCTGGCCCGCCGACCCCAGCAGGGTGTCGAGACCCAGCCCTCGCACCCACTCGCCCAGTCCGGCCGTGTCCAGGGCAGCCATCAGCCGCTCATCTCCGATGGAATCGTCGAAGAAGGTCAGATTTTGGCGGATCGAGGCGGCGAAGAGCTGCACGTCCTGGGTCACCACACCCACCGCCTGGCGGAGGGCGGGTGCCGACAGGCTCCGGATGTCGGTGGTGCCGAGGAGGATCCGGCCCTCGTCGGCGTCGTACAACCGGGAGATGAGGCGGGTGATCGTGGTCTTGCCCCCGCCGGTGCGCCCGAGCAGCCCGACGACGGTGCCAGGCTCGATCCGGAACGAGACGCTGTCCAGGACGGGCCTGTCGTCGTAGCGGAACGAAACCTGCTCGAAGGCCACGCCGAGCGGCCCGGGCGGGAGGACGACGACACCTGACTCGTCCAGCCCCGACTCGATCGACCGGACGGCGTCGATACGTACGATCCCGCCGGCCGCCTTCTGGAGTTCCTGCATCTCCTGGGCGACCTGCTCGATGGGTGTCCGGACCAGCTGCATGTACTGGAGAATCAGGTAGGCGGCACCGACTGTGATGGTTCCCCTCTGATGGAGCCAGACGCCGGCGGCCAGAGCCAGGGCGTCGCCCGTCCAGAAGGCGGTGTTGGCCGAGATCCAGAAGACCGTCCGCCGCCGCCAGGCGGTGACGGTGCGGGCGTAGAAGTCGCGCATCACGTCGACGAAGCGGAACATGGTGTACTCGCCGGCCCCGTTGGCCCGGATGTCCTCGATGCCCGCCAGCCGCTCCTCGATGAAGCCATACAGCGCGGCCGAAGCCTCTCGTTCCTCCTCCGCTGCCGAGACGGCGTATGACCGCATGCGCACGAGCACGATGAGAACGCCGGCTATGTAGCCACCGACCACGACTCCCAGGATCCAGCTCTCGACGAACGACACGACGAGGACGCCGACCAGAAGGAGCCCGCTTCCCGCGAGGCGGACGACGAAACGGGCGATGAAGTTGGCGACCGCCGTCACGTCCCCGTCGACGCGCTCGATCATCTCGCCGGGAGTGGTGCTGGTGTGGTAGCCCATGTCCAGGCCGAGGAGATGGCGGGCGAGGTCGTGGCGGAGCTGGTTCGTGGCCCGCCAGCCCAGGTCGGCGCCGATGTATGCCGCCAATGCCGAGAAGAGCTGGTTCAGGATCCCTGCTACCAGGTAGGCGATGCCGACGGCCACGAGCGAGGAAACCACCGCTCCGGCGAGGGCGGCGTCAACGAACCGCTTCAGTAGGAGGGGGACGGCGAGCTGCAACCCGATCGACCCGAGCAGAGCGAGGAAGAGCGCGCTCAGCCGGGCCCGGTAGGGCCACAGGTAGGTGGTCAAAGTGGCGCGATAGCTGGGCGCCGTCACGTTTTCGCGCATCAATCGCGCCGGATCTGACGTGATCGATGCGCGAAAAGGGTGGTGGGGCGGGTGGTCGAGAGTTGGGACAGCAGCACCCCCAAGGATACGACGACCATCCCTACCCACTGGATGAGCCCGGGCTGTTCGCCCAGGAAGATCCACGCCAGGAAGGCGATCTGGATGAGCATCGTGCTGTTGATCCCGGTCGATGCCGTGGCCGTGAGATGACGCATGCTCCAGTTCCACCATGTGAAGGCGGCGGCGGTGTTGACCACTGCCAGCCAGACAATGATCGCCCAGCCGGCTCCGTCGAGGTCGGGGATGCCCTCCACGGCCGCTCCGGTCACCAGGAGAAGGCCGGCGCCGATGCCCATACTCACCAGCGTTATCACTTCGGCGGGCAGGCTCAGTCCTCGATTCACGGAACGTCCGAGGAGGGCGGAGGCGGCATTGGAGGCGAGAGCTACAAGGGCCGCTGTCAGGCCCAAGGCCGTGAAGCCCAGCTGTCCGGCGAAGTAGGCGAGAGCACCTCCTGCGATCAGGACTGATCCGCCAACCTGGCGACCGGTCGGGCGTTCCCCCAGGAGTCGCGATGAGATGGTCGACACGACGAGGGGCGTGGTGGCCAGCAGCAGGCTGGTCGTGGCGGCGGGTTGACTGTCGATCGCCACGAACTGGGCACCTTGTGTGACGGCGTAGAACACGACGCCCAACCCGGCGAGGGTCGTCACCTGGCGACGGTTGAGGCTGGAGAGCGCCCGACGAGGTCCGGGCCGACCCAGTACCCACGCCGCCACGACGAGGGCGGCCAGGCCGTAGCGCAAGCCGGCGAACCCGAGAGGGCGCAGCCCATGATCGTCGAGGCCCCAGCGGATGAGGACCCACGACGAACTCCACAGGACGGTGACCAGTAAGGCAAGGGCGATGGCCCTGGGACGGTTCGGGTCGGACATTCGGTTCTCCTCGGGCTCGGCACGCGTCAATTCGTGCCGACGTTCTCCCCTCGAGGCTTTTGTCCGATGAGGTGCGAGCCGTATGGCCTTCTGTGGCGCTCGGACCAGGCACCGGCTCACCGAGCCGGCCGGAACCCTAGCCACCCTTCGGTCGACTGGACCATGTTACCGCGGGGTCTCCAACCCGTTCAGCGTGCGTGCGCCGACAAATAGTGTCTGGGTACGCATGCTGAACGTCCGTGCCCCGGTCAGTCCGGGAAGACAGTTCGTTGCAGCTTGCGCATGCCTCCCAGCCAGCGGTCGTAGTCGTTGGCCTTGTTCTGGAAGTACTGCTCTACCTCGGGATGGGGGAGGATCAGGAAGCGTTCCTCGCCCAGACCGGCCACGACGGCCTCGGCCACGTCGGCGGGCTCCAACGCCACCGGCTCGAGCAGGGTGCGGAACTCGTCGGCGGCATCCAGCAGGCGGGTGCGCACGCCTTGCGGACACAGCGCCGACACCCGGATCCCGGCGTCGCCGTAGGTGACGGACAGCCACTCGGCGAACGCCAGGGCGGCGTGCTTGGTGACCGAGTACTGGGCTGCTTTGAGATTGGTCAGCAGACCGGCCGCCGAGACCGTCGCCAGGAAGTACCCCTCGCCTCGCTCCTGCCACTCGGGGATCAGATGGCGGGCGGCGTGGACGTGGGACATGACATTGATCCGCCACAGGCGATCCCACTCGGCGTCGTCGGTCTGCTCGTCTCCGGCGATGCCGATACCGGCGTTGGCGCAGAACAGGTCCACGGGGCCGAACGCCTGACGGGCCGCCTCGATCACATTGACGGTGTCGGCCTCGACTGCGATATCGGCCGGGACCGCCATCGCCCCCAAGTCAGCCGCCACGGCATCGAGGGTCTCGGCGTCGATGTCGGAGATCACCATCCCGCGTGGTTCCTCCCGAGCGAAGCGACGCGCCATGGCCTCGCCGATGCCCCGCGCCCCTCCCGTCACCACGATCACCTTGTCACTCAGTTCCATGGGTAGCGAGGTTAGGAGGCCTTGGTTTAGGCACGTCGTCGAGTGGTAAATCCTTGCCGTGCCGCCGGAACTCCCGTCTGTGTGCGTCTTCGCTCCCAGCCTGTTCACGACGGTCACGATCGAGGCGGGAGCGGACGAATTCGCCGACATCCACTTCCACCTGGGGGGGCAGGGATTCTGGGTGGCGCGCATGGTCCGAGAGCTGGGTCAGCGACCCATACTCTGTGCTCCCGCCGGCGGCGAGGCCGGAGATGTGATGCGGGGCCTGGTGGCGTCCACCGGACTGGACTTCTCGGCGGTTCGAGTGGCTGCCTCGCCCGCCTACGTCCACGACCGCCGCCAGGGCGAGCGAGTGGTGGTGGCGACGGGCCGCCCGTCGAGCCTTAGCCGGCATGAGCTGGACGACCTGTTCGGCAAGACGCTGCGTCACGCCCTGGGGGCGAAGGTATGCGTAATCACCGGCCGTCCGTCGGGCGACGAGCTCGCCCCGGACTTTTACCGTCGGCTCGGGGTCGATCTCAGCGCCGCCGGCGTCCGTACGGTGGCCGACTTCCATGGGGAGGAGATGGAGGCGTACCTGTCGGGGGGACGCCTGGACGTGCTCAAGGTGAGCGACGAGGACCTGGCGGCCGACGGCGTGGATGTCGAGGATGGCCGGGCACTGTGGAAGGAGATCGACCGCCTCCACGAGATGGGCGCCGAGGCGGTGGTCGTGTCCCAGGGCAGCCGGGGATCGCTGGCCGCCTTCGACGGCACCCGCCTGCGCGCCGTGGCACCCGAGTTCGAGGTCGTCGACCACATGGGGGCCGGCGACTCGATGACGGCGGCCCTGGCCGTCGGGATCATTCGTGGGCTCTCCGTGGCAGAACTCCTGCAATTGGCATGCGCAGCCGGGGCCGCCAACGTCACCCGCCATGGGCTCGGGAGCTCGCAGGCCGACCTCGTGGAACGACTGGCCGCACTCGTGACGGTCGAAGAAATCGAAGCATGACCGGCGAAGCTACCAGTCGGGTCGAGGTCGATCGCCGCGTCCGTACCCCGGGCGACCGCGCCCGCATCCTCATCACCAACGACGACGGCATCGGCGCCCCCGGCATCCGGATACTGGCGGCTGCCCTTGCCCAGGTCCATGACGTCATCGTGGTGGCGCCGGAGGACGAGAGCAGCGGGAGCGGCACCGGCATCGGCTATTTCGACCCCAGCCGCGGGGTCGATGTCACCCCGGTCGAGCTTGCCGGGGTCGAGTCGGCGTATGCCCTGGCCGGACCGCCCGGGCTCGCCGTGATGTCGGCCATGCTGGGCGCGTTCGGCGAGGTGCCCGACCTGGTGGTGTCCGGCATCAACGCCGGCATCAACACTGGTCACTCGGTGGTCCATTCGGGCACCGTCGGCGCCGTGCTGACAGCCCGTACCTTCGGCGTCGCCGGGCTCGCGGTCAGCCTGGCCGTCTCTGACCCGTGGCATTGGGAGACTGCGGCCCGGCTCGCCTGCGCCTGCGTCGACTGGATGGCCGGACGCAAGGACGGGTCTTCCACGTTCAACCTGAACGTGCCGGGGACGTCAGCCGAGGAGCTCAAAGGCGTGCGGTGGGCCGATCTTGACGAGTTCGGCTATTTCCGCGTCGCCATCGCCGACATGCCCGGTCAGCGGGTCCAGTTCGAGGTCGGCCCCCAGGAGGCCAGGCTGGATCCCGGGTCCGACACGGCCCTCCTCCTCCAGGGCTTCGCCACGCTGACGCCGCTCACCACGGTGGAGCCGGCGCCCTTTCCGTCCGTGTCGCCCCCCCAGATCGACTGACGGGCCTGCCGCGCCGAGACATAGGGATCCCGAATCCCGCTCCCCGACCGACCGGCGGATTAGCGTGCCGCCGATAGCCCGTCGGGCGACGCCCATGGAGGACCAATGACCGAATCGGCAACCCGCAGTGTCGACTCCGGAGGATCCGGCCTCGACTCCTTCTTCAAGCTCACCGAGCGAGGCACGTCTGTCGGCGCCGAGCTGAGGGCCGGACTGACCACGTTCCTGGTCATGGCCTACATCATCTTCGTGAACGCCGACATCCTCGGCGCCGCCGGCCTGGAGCCGACGGCGGTGGCGGCGGGCACGGCGCTGGTGGCCGGCCTGCTCAGCATCGCCATGGGCGTCTTCTCCAATTACCCGATCGCCCTGGCCGCCGGGCTCGGGTTGAACGCTGCCGTTGCGTTCGGCCTCGTCCTCGGTGAAGGCCTCAGCCCGGCGGGAGCGATGGGCGTGATCGTGCTCGAGGGACTCGTGGTCCTCCTGTTGGTGCTGGTCGGTTTTCGGGAGGCGATCATGCATGCCGTCCCACTCGCCCTCAAGCGGGCCATCGGCGTCGGTATCGGCCTCTTCATCCTCTTCATCGGGTTCGTCAACGGGGGGCTTATCCGCCAGATCCCGGAAGGCCCGGTGCCGGTCGAGTTCATCTTCCCCAACACAGCGGCGGCGGCGTTGACCCTGATCGGCCTCGCCATCACCATCCTCCTATACGTACGGCGGGTGAAAGGGGCGCTGGTCATCAGCATCATCCTCACCGCCATCATCGGCCTGATCATGGGCGTGAACTCGCTGCCGGATACCTGGACAGCCACCCCTAGCTTCGCCACCCTCGGCGAGTTCGATCTCGGCGAGGTCTTCAGCACTCTGGGGGTCACGGCCGCCCTGCTGACGATCTTCGCCTTCATGCTCACCGACTTCTTCGACACGATGGGGACAGCCACTGCCATCGTCGAGCAGGCTGGTCTGGTCGACGAAGAAGGCCGCATCCCTCAGGTGGCGCCGCTACTGCTCGTCGACTCGGTGGGCGCCGCCGCCGGAGGCCTGGCCGGGGTCAGCTCCAACACCAGCTACATCGAGAGCGCCGCCGGTGTGGCCGAGGGGGGTCGCACCGGTCTCACATCCGTGACGGTGGGTGTGCTGTTCCTCTTGGCCATCTTCCTCTCCCCGCTCGCCGGCCTCGTCCCGTCCCAGGCGACCGCACCCGTGCTCATCCTGGTCGGCTTCCTGATGTGCTCGCTCATCAAGGACATCGACTTCGGCGACATCGAGGAAGGCCTCCCCGCCCTGCTCGCCATCATTCTCATGCCCCTCACCTTCAGCATCACGGTGGGGATCGGGGCCGGCTTCGTCGTCTACGTGCTGGTCAAGCTGTTCAAGGGCAAGGCAGGCGAGGTCCACCCGCTGATGTGGATCGTCGCCCTGGCCTTCATCGTCTTCTTCGCCCAGGAGGTGCTGGGCGGCACCGTGGTCGGCTGATCAGCCGAAGGCACCGTCGGGGATGGCGAACAGCAGGTCGGCATCGGCCTCGATGGCCTCGACCAGCGCAATGGCGGGAGGCAGGAGCTGCTCCCCATAGAAGCGGGCGGTGGTGAGCTTGGCCCGCAAGAAGTCGGCATCGCCCTCGCCCTGATCCAGGAGACGACGGGCAGCCAGCGCCGCTTTGCCCATCAGCCATCCCCCCACCACCGTGCCGAGCAGGCGCAGATATGGAGTGGCCCCGGCGAGGGCGTCGTTGGGCGACTGATCGACCCGACCGATGAGAACCGCGGTCGCTTCCTCGACCGCCTCGATTCCGTCCTCGAGGTGGAGCCCGAAGCGGGACAGTTCCTCGTCGTCGGACAGGCGTTCGGCTACCGGGTGCATCATTCCGGTCAGGCGCTGGACGACGGCTCCCCCCGCCATCGGGAGCTTGCGCATGACGAGGTCGATGGCCTGGATGCCATTGGTGCCCTCGTAGATGGGGGCGATGCGGATGTCGCGGTAGTACTGGGCGGCTCCCGTCTCCTCGACGAAACCCATCCCCCCGTGGACCTGAATCCCGAGGGAGGCCATCTCGACGCCGATGTCGGTGGGCCATGCCTTGGTGACGGGCGTCAGGAGGGCCACCATGTCAGATGCCGCCTGGCGGTCCTCGGGGGTTTCCCCGCTCCGCTCCTCGTCGACGAAGCGGGCCGTGGCGTAGATGAGAGCGCGTAGCGTCTCGCGGTAGGCGCGCAACGTCATCAGCATGCGGCGGACGTCGGGGTGGCGGACGATGAGGCTCGACTCGGTGACCGACGAGCCTATCTCGCGTCCCTGGCGGCGCTCGAGGGCGTAGGCGGCCGCCTGCTGGTAGGCACGTTCGGTGATGGCCAGGCCCTCGACACCGACACCGATGCGGGCCGTGTTCATCATCGTGAACATGTACCGCATCCCCTCCTGCTCCTCACCTATGAGGTAGCCGGTGGCCCCGGCGCCGGAGTCGCCGAAGCTGACGACGCAGGTAGGAGAGGCGTGGATGCCGAGTTTGTGCTCGAGGGAAACGATCTTGGTGTCGTTGCGCTCGCCGGGACCGCCGGCGTCGTCGAGGATGTATTTGGGGACGATGAACAGCGAGATTCCCTTCGTCCCCGGCGGGGAATCGGGGGTCCGGGCGAGGACGAGATGGATGATGTTGTCGGTCAGGTCCTGATCGCCCCAGGTGATGAAGATCTTGGTGCCGGTCAGGCGGTAGGTGCCGTCATCCTGCCGCTCGGCCCGGGTGGAGAGGGCGCCGACATCGGAGCCGGCGTGTGGTTCGGTGAGGCACATCGTTCCCGCCCACTCCCCGGTCACCAACTTCTCGAGGTAGTCGGCCCGCTGGCGGTCTGTGCCGTGCTGGATCAGGGCCTCGATGGCCGCCTGGGTGAGCAGCGGGCACAGGGAGAGGGCCATGTTGGCGGTCTTGAACATCTCCTGGATGACGATGCCGACGGTGTACGGGAGCCCACCGCCACCGTGCTCCTCGGCGACGTGGGCGCCGCCCCACCCCGCTTCGACGTACTTGGCGTACGCCTGGCGGAACCCGTCGGGCGTGCGGACGTCGCCTTCGTCATCGAGCACGCTGCCCTGCTCGTCGCCGACCCGGTTGAGGGGAGCCATGACCTCGGCGAAGAAGCGGCCCGCTTCGGCGATGACACCGGCCACCGTGTCGGGGTCCAGGTGCTGGAAGCCATCGAGCTTGGAAAGCGAGCCCAGCTCGGCGACGTGATTGAGGGTGAAGTCGATGTCTTCCAGCGGCGGTCGGTACTCGGCAGCCATCGGGGCCAGCGTACCCCGGCACACGGATAGGAGGTAGAGGGCGATAGCGTGGGGCGATGCGCCGACTCGTCGCCCTTTTGGCGGTTCTGATCCTCGCCGCCTGCAACTCCACCACCACATCTACCACCGAAGCCGTTTCATCCACGACCGCGGGTCCGACCACCACCTCCCACTCCGAACATGGGACTGTGCCGCCATTCGTCGAGGTGCAAGTTGGGGTCGCCACGGGTCCTCAAGGTGAGCAACTCGTCGACGCGGAGGGTAGATCCTTGTACATGTTCACTCTCGACGACGAGCGCACTTCGACGTGCGAGGGCGCCTGCTCGGAGCTGTGGCCCCCCTTCTTGGGAGATCCGGTGGCGGGGGACGGGGTCGACCCGGCGCTGTTCGGAAATGCCGAGCGCAGCGACGGCAGCATCCAGGTGACCTACGGCGGTCACCCGCTCTACTTCTACGCCGAGGATGCCGCCCCCGGCGATGCCGAGGGCCATGGCTTCAACGACGTGTGGTTCCTGGTTTCCCCCACAGGCGAACCCCTGTCTTCCTGAGCCCTCCCACTTTGTCCCCCACGCAGTGGGGGAAGGTCCCTGCCACCGAAGCGCAGCGGAGGTGGGAGGTAGGGGGATGCCCGAAGGGCAGGGCGGACCCGTGGCGGACCTCTCCTAGGCGCCTTCGTGTTGGGAGCGATTGCCCCCTACCCCACTTCGTGGGGGCCCCTTCCCCCTGTCGCTTCGCTCCAGGGGGACAAAGCAGGAACTTCTATTTCCTCGGCCACGGTGCGGTGGAGGGTGCGAAACCCGAGCCGCGAGTAGAGGCCGGCGGCCCCGGTCGGGTTGTCGGTATCGACCCCGAGCATGGCGTGGGTGAATCCGGAGTCGACGAAGGCCGCCAGCGACCGGGAGATCAGAGCCGAGGCGATGCCCTTGCCGCGCCAATCACGATCGACGCCCAGACTCATGATCCAGCCGTCCCTACGCCCCGTCACCTCCTCGTCTGCCGGGAAGTGGGCATTCAGGGTGAAGCCGATCGCCCTTTCGCCGGCCACGGCCACGAACGAGAGGTCGGGGCGCATGGTGGAGCCACTCAGGAGGTGCTCCCAGGCGGTGGCGTCGCGGGGCGTCGACCCCCAATGGTCGGCGAAGGCAGCGTTGGCCAGGAGACGCAGGTCTTCGCTTTGGCTCTCGGACCAGTCGACGATCTCGACGCCGTCGGGGACCTGCGCCTCCAGCGGCGCGTCGAGAGCCCGGATCATGTCCTCGAACCAACGCACGGTTTCGAAGCCAAACCGGCGATGCAGGTGAAGAGCGTCGTCGATCCAATCCCACTCGTGGGTGCGGATGAACCACGGGAGGGAGGGGTCGCACTCCCGCAGCTTCTCGGTGGCTCGCTCGATTTGCCAGGCGAGAAGCCGGCGACCAAGCCCGTTACCCCGCATCTCCGGATCGACATAGCCGCCGACAAAAACCCGCTCGAGGCGCTCGCCGCTTGGTGTGTGCCTCACCGTGCCGAAGGCGGCCAGCCGCCGTCCGGCCCACACAGCTCGTGTGTCCAGGGCAGGGTGGAGATGCGGGTCGGCCAGGTCCTCGGCGACTTCATCGACGGAGGTGGCCAGCGGGACCTCCCAGTGCGATTCCCAGCGCCGGATCAAGTCGTGAATCGCGGCGACGTCGTCGAGCCCGACCGCCACCAACTCGTGTTCCATGCGCTGAACGGTATCGGACGCCCGCCCGAACCTGTCATGGAGCATCAGTGCGACCGGATCCCGGCGACGAGGGGCGGGAGGAGATCGCCGGCGGCGCCCTCCAGCCGGACCGTGGCCATGAAGTCGGCCTCGGTAGGGCCCTGGTTGACGATCACCATGGGCTTGCCGTCGCGGGCCATCCCCAGGGGAATCTCGGCGGCCGGGAACACGGCGAGCGTCGATCCGACCACGATGACGGCCGCGGCTCGGGCGGCAAAGAGCGACGCCTTCTCCATCTCGTGTTCGGGCAGCATCTCCCCGAACATGACGGTCGTCGTCTTGAGAATGCCGCCGCATTTCGAGCAGGGCGGGTCGGCCTCGCCGCTGTCCACGCGTTCCAGGATCTCGGCCACCGGCCACTCGTCCCCGCAGTCGAGGCAATGGACCTTGCGGACGTCGCCGTGCAACTCGGCCAGGTGCGATTCGGGCAGGCCCGACAACAGATGCAGTCCGTCGATGTTCTGGGTCACACACCCCGTCAACCGGCCAGCGCGATGGAGGTCGACGATCGCCATGTGCCCGCGATTGGGCTGTACGTCCGAGCGGGCCCCCCACAGTTCGCCGTTGGCATGCATGCGCCATTTCTGGACGCGCAGATCCCGGCGGGCGACGTAGCGGCTGATATTGAAGTCGTCGGGGTCGACCTTGGTCCACAACCCCCCGGGGCCCCGAAAGTCGGGGATGCCGGATTCCGTTGAGATCCCGGCCCCGGTGAACACCAGGATGCTCGGCGCCTGTGCCAGCACGGCGACTGCTCGCTCGAGTTCGGCCATTGGTGGAACGGTAAACGGGATCGGGCTCCGGCGGGCTAGCTTGCCCGCCATGGAGATCACCCGCGCCGACATCGAGGCGGCCGCCGACCGCATCGCCGGCCTGGTGCGGCGCACGCCCGTGATCGAACTGAAGCCCGGCCTGATCCTCAAGCTCGACCTGCTCCAGCCGACCGGTTCGTTCAAGGTCCGGGGAGCCTTCTCCCTGCTCACGGCCCATCCCGAGGCGGATCGGGTGGTAGCGGCGTCAGGCGGCAACTTTGGCCTGGCCATAGCCCACGCCGCCGGACGCCTCGGCCGGACGGCAGACATCTTCATCCCTTCGACTTCGCCCGCCGCCAAGATCGAACGGGTCGAAGCGGCCGGTGCCCGCGTCCACGTCATCGACGGCTACTACGACGCCGCCCGGGAGGCATCCCGCCGCTTCGCCGCCGAGTTCGGGTTGTTC
>DATFFO010000073.1:0-4043 GCA_035250025.1 Acidimicrobiia bacterium | reverse complement strand
GGTCCGAGATGGGTCAGCTTGTCGGGGTTGACGATGGCGTTGATGGCGGCGATCTGGCCGTCGACGATGTCGAGGGCCAGCACGCCGATGATCCGCTCCTCGGCGTCTAGATAGAGCGCTCCCGGGCCGCCGTTGACTTCGACGGGGCGCACGGAGACGTCGGGGTGGCCGGCGGTCTGGCGAGTCCAGTTGATTACCAGCGAAGCCACCCGATGGCGTCCGCGAACCGACTGCGCCAGGGCCGGGGCCTTGCCGCCGCCGTCGCCTGTCAGTTCCACGTCATGGGCGAGGAGCGTTTCGAGCCCGGCCAGATCGCCCTCCTGGGCCGCCGCCAGGAACCGGCGGCCGAGCTCGACCTGCTTCTGCGGCGTCGTCTGGAAGCGAGGGCGGCGTTCCGACACGTGGCGGCGGGCGCGGGCGGCGAGTTGCCGCACGTTGTCCTCGCTCTTGCCGACGATCTCGGTGATCTCCGAGTACCCGTAGTCGAACACGTCGTGGAGCAACAACACCGCTCTCTGCTCGGGCGAGAGGCTCTCTAGCATCACCAGCATCGCCAGGGACAGCGAGTCGGCCGTCTCGGCGTGCCGGGCCGGGTCGTCGTGGCCGTCGGTGATGATCGGCTCCGGGAGCCAGTCGCCCACGTAGCTCTCGCGACGGGCCCGGGCGGAGCGGAGCTCGTTGATCGCCAGGCGGGTCGTGACGGTGGCGATGTACGCCCGCGGCGACACGATTTCCTCGCCGGTGTCGAGGGTCTGGTGGACCCGCAGCAACGCCTCCTGGACCACGTCCTCGGCCTCCGACACGCTTCCCAGCATCCGATAGGCGATGGCGAACGAGGCCGGACGCAGTTCGTCGAGCAACCGCTCCCGGGACGTCATAGCTCGGCGAATCCCTGCCGCCAGCTCGAGTGAGCCGGACTCCATCCCAGCTCGCGCTTGGCCTTGGCGTTAGAGGCTCCCCGCAGTTCGGTCGTCATCACCACGCCGGTCTCGCCGGCAAAGAGCCGGCCCACGAAACGCGGCACCCGCAGAGGCTTCTTGGCACCCAACATCTCGGCGAGCGCCGGCAGCCACTCGTCGACGCGGGCAGGCTCGTCGTCGACGATGTTGTAGACACCGCGTTGCCCGCGCTCGATCGCCGCCACCGTCGCCTCGGCGGCGTCGGCGATGTGGATGAACGACCACACCCCGCCCCCGTCGCCGACCAGCGGGAACTTGCGTTGACGGACCGCTTCGGTCTGCAGCCCGTCCGGCCCCAACGAGGTGCCCGGCCCGTAGAACCCGCCGTAACGCAGCACGATCCCCTCGGTCCAGTCCGCACCGAGGACCGCCTCCTCGACGTGACGGATCGCCGCCACGACCTCCCGCATCTCCCGAGCCGGCGAGGGGTCCAACGGATCCGCCTCGCTCTTGACGGGACCTCCCGTGCGGGCGTAGCAGGCAAAGAAGCTTTGAGCCACGAACCGCTCCACGCCCACCGCTTGGCCGGCCGAAAGAAGATGATCGGTACCTTCAGTCCGGAGCCGGTTGGTCATTGCGAAGTCGCGGTCCATGTGCCGCATATCGAGAGGACCTATCGCCGTCAGCTCATGGACGATCACGTCCGGCTTGGCGGTCGCTACTGCCTCCGCCACCTGGTCCGGATCAAGGGCATCGGCGACCACCGGCAGCGCGCCTAGCTCTTCGACCAGCGCCTGCTTCGACTCGCTTCGGGTCATTCCGTGAACCTCATGTCCCGCCTCGACCAGACGGGGCAAGAGCTGTCTTCCAATTGCTCCTGTTGCTCCTGCAACGAACACTCGCATGATGGGCTCCTTCCTCGTGAGCTACCCACACCAAGTAAGACAAAACAGGAGCGGCGGCTGTGACAGCGAGCCATCGACTTTTTGGTGGGCAGGGCGTCCGCCGGGCCTCGATGACGGTGGAGGATCGGTCAGCTCAATCGGGAACCAGGCCCTTGACGTCTTCGTAGCTGACTTCGCCGGGTGCCTCCGTTGGCGCATACGTCAGCCAGACCACACCCGTCGGGAACGCTTCCGAGTGCATCAGGCTGAGGTGGTAGGGGACGTCTCCGTCGTCGAACAGGCGTGTGCCCTGGCGGGCCGCCACCGGATGCACCAGCAGGCTCAACTCGTCGACGAGGCCGGCGGCCAGTAGCTGCTGGACGACAGATAGCGATCCGGGGACAACCACCCTTCGCAGGGTGGGATCGGCCTTGAGCGCTGTCACCGCCTCGAAAAGGTCGCCGTCCAGCAGCTCGGAGTTGCGCCAAGTGAATTCGAGCGGCTGGCGGGAGACGACGATCTTGCGCATGTCGCCGAGCGACTTCGCGAAACCCGCATCCTCCTCCCCGGCTTTCTCACGATCAGGCCAGGCGCCGGCGAAGCTGTCGTAGGTCACCCGGCCGAACAGCAGCGCGTCGGTCACGTCGTAGTCATGGCTGACCGCCCTCGCCATGTTCTCGTCGAAGTACGGGAAGTGCCACGACTCGTCGATCTCGGCGACGCCGTCGAGGCTGATGAACAGTGTCGACACGATTTTCCCCATGGCGCTGACCTCCCTGGGTGTTGCAATCTCGCTCTCGAGCGTATCGGGGCGATGACTTACCCGGAACCCGACATGACCTGAGCCCTGCCGGGACTCTTCGCCTCGTGTAGTGCAAGTGGACGAGCCCGCCCAACCCGCTCCTCGTCGAGCTCCAGCTCGAACCGATCGCGAGCCGACACGGTAGGAACTCGCGACCGAAGCCCTGAGAGAGCTTTGTAACCTCGCAGCACAGACCAACCCCCTGAGGAGTTGACACCATGACCTCCGCCCCACCCACCGGCCACCGCTCCGTGCATCTGGTGGGGACCGTCCCCGCTGACAATGCCCGCGCCGCCTTCGAATTGTTCGCCGCCGAGGTGGGAGACCATCTCCCGGTCTGGGTGCCCGACGGGGAGACGGGCGACCGTCAGGATTGGATCCAGCGCATCATCGAGGCGCTCCGCCAACACCCCGACCTCCACCTCGCCCGCGACGGGGACTGGAGCGACTACGAACATACCCCCTACTTCGCCGTGGCCCCCGGGCGGGAGTTCACCACCCTCGATCTCGACTATTCCACCCATTTCAATGAGTCGTGGCCCTCTTTCCTCGCGTTCCGCTCCGAGCACGGCGGGGATCGTGTCCTCCAGGTAGGGATTCCCAGCCACATCGACCTGGCCCTGAGCGCTTTCGGTTTCAGGCCCGGCCCCGCCCTCCGCAACATGGCGCCGTTCCGTGACGCCACCGTGCGAGAGATCACCAAGATCCACAGCGTCGCCGGCGATGACGCCGTGTTCCAGCTCGAGATACCGATCCCGCTCATCCTCCTGACGCGGGTGCCGGCGGTCATGCGCCCATTCGTGGCGGGCCGCCTGGCATCCGAGTTGGTCAAGGTGGTCCGCCGGTCCCCTGCGGGCACCCGGTTTGGGATCCACCTCTGTTACGGCGACATGAACCACAAGTCGATGGGAGACCCCGACGATTCGCTGCCGATGGTGCAGCTCGCCAACGCCATCGCGGCGGCCTGGCCGGCGGCGCAACGGCTCGAGTTCGTCCATGCCCCGTTCGCCCGCGGTGAGGAGCCACCCTCGCTCGATCCCGGCTTCTACGCCCCGCTCGCGCGGCTCCGTCTCCCCCCTGGAGTCCGCTTCGCGGCGGGCCTCGTCCACGAGCGCTTGAGTCTGGACGAAATGAAAGACCTGCGCGACCGTTTGGAGGCGCTGATAGGCACAACTGTCGACGTTGGAGCCTCGTGCGGGCTGGGTCGGCGCGACCGCTCCCGCGCCGAGGCCAACCTGCGGCTCAGCGCCGAGGTGGCGTCTTAGTGCTCGAGAGCACTAGGCCCAGGCTATGGGCGCTTCTCGGGTGGGGTGAGGCCGGGGAGTGCCCATTGCCGCCGGATGCCGAGGACCCGGAGCCCGAAGACACTGACGGCGCCCATGAGGGTGGCGAACCAGTCGGATAGAGACGTGTACTCGTGGAGCATGACGTAGACGATCGCCCCGGCCAGGGCGGCGG
>DATFFO010000072.1:0-3639 GCA_035250025.1 Acidimicrobiia bacterium | reverse complement strand
AACGACTGGTGGGGCGGATTCGGGCACGTTCGGTGACCTCCGGTGGCTGGCTTCGCTGGGGGGGCAGGACTCGAACCCGCTCTGACGGGACCAAAACCCGCTGTGCTACCTATTACACCACCCCCCAAGGGCGGCGTGAGGGAAGTCTAGTGCCAGCAGCCAACTCCCCTTCTCTGGTCAGCAGGGAGCGATACCCCGGGGACGGAGTGCCGCCGCCTTTGCCGCCCGGTGCTCTGCCAACCCGCCGAGGGCGGATTCGGCCTCGTCCTCGTCGAGGAAGTAGGCGAAACACGCCGGGCCCGACCCCGACATCATGATCCCGCGCTCCCAACGGCGGGAGAGATCGACCATCCAGTCGGCCAGCTCGGGGAGGAGGGAGACAGCAGCCGGGGTGAGATCGTTGCTCATCGGACCTGCAGGCCGCAGGGTCGGGGGTAGGGACGCCGAGGGGACTTCGGCCCCGACAGGACCGTCGAGGACATCCCAGCGGGTGTACACCTCGGTCGTCGCCAGCTCGAATGGGGGCACGACCACCGCCACCGCGAACCCGGTGAGCGCCGCCACCGGGGTGACCCGTTCGCCGTAACCCTCAATCACCGCCGTGCCCCCGCCCAGGAAGAGGGGAACGTCGGCACCCACGTCCCGGGCCGCCTCCTCGACCCGATCGCCGGAGACTCCCAGCAGGTCGGCCACGGCCATCAGCATGGCCGCAGCGTTGGACGATCCCCCACCCAGGCCCGCCGCCGCTGCGATCTCCTTGCGGAGTGCGATGAACAACGGCGGACGGGAGTCGAGACCGAGGGCCGTCACCGCTTTCCACACCAGGTTCTCTCCCCCTTCGGGGATCCCCTCCGCCGCCCCCGAGATATCGAGCTGATCCTCGTCCCCGACCTCGAGCCGAAGGACGTCTACCCATTCGATGGTCTGGACCAGCGACCGGAGCGGATGCTTGCCCCGGGCATCCGCGGGGCGGAGGCGGAGGTCGAGATTGAGCTTGGCGGGGGCTTCCCACTCAGCCACGGGCATTCTCCACGGCCTTCGCCAGAGTGATGAAGTCGGCGCCAACCAGCCGCTCGGGGCGGGTCTCGGGGTCGATGCCGGCGGCGGCGTACGCATCCTTCGGGACCACGTCGGCCAGCGAGCGCCGCAGCATCTTGCGCCGCTGCCCAAAGGCGGTCCTCGCCAGGGCGACGGCTTCCTCGAGCCGATCCGGGGCCGGTACCCGATCGAGGCGGACCACGGCCGACGCCACCTGGGGGGCGGGGACGAAGACCTGGGGCGGGACGGGGAAGCGCTCGCCCACAGTCGCGGTGAGCCCGACCACCACCGAGGGGAGGCCGTAGTCGGCGCTCCCCGGTTGGGCGGCCAGGCGGTCCGCCACCTCCTTCTGAACCATTACCACCGCCATGTTGACGGCGGGCACTTCGAGGAGGATGTCGAGGAGGAGGGGCGTGCCGACGTTGTAGGGAAGGTTGGCCACGAGCTTCCACTCACCACCGCCGAGCTGGGCGCCCAGATCCACGTCCATGATGTCGGCGAACCGGAGGTCGACTGCCAGACCTTCGAGGGTTTCGGCCAGGATCGGGCGCATCCGCTCGTCGATCTCGTAGGCCACCACCGTGGCCCCCCTGGCGGCGAGGGCCGCCGTCAGGGCGCCGGTGCCGGCCCCCACTTCCAGGATCGAGTCTCCCGGTCTCACCCCGGCGAGTGCCACCACCTTGTCGATGAGGTTGGGGTCGGCCAGGAAGTGCTGCCCGTAGGCCTTGCGGGGCAGCAGGCCGTGTCGATCGAGCATCTCGACGATATGGCGCCGGCTCTGGTGGCTCACCGGAACACTCGCTCGGCCGTGGCAGAGGTGGCCCGGGCCACATCGTCGGCGTCGATCCCCCACACCGCCGCCAGGGCGGCGCCGTTGTGCGCCACCCAGGCCGGTTCGTTGGCCTCTCCCCGGTGCGGAGGCGGCGCCAGGTAGGGGGTGTCCGTCTCGACCATGGCCCGATCCGGAGGCACCAGGGCGGCGGCGAGGCGGATGGTCTCGCCGGTCTCGAAGGCGATCGGGCCGGCAAACGAGAAGGTGACACCGAGATCGAGGAAGCGGCGAGTCCACTTCCGGCCCCCGGTCCAGCAGTGGAGCACGGCCCGGTCTGCCCACCCGCTCCTCTCGAGCATGTCGTGAACGTCGGAGAAGGCGTCCCGACAGTGCACCACCACCGGCTTGTCGACCGCCTTGGCCAGCTCGAGTTGGGCGGCGAACGAGGCCATCTGGTCCGGACGGGGCGACAGGCCGCGGTAGTAGTCGAGCCCCGTCTCCCCCACCGCCGCCGCCTCGTTCGCCAGGGCGGCGATGGCGTCCTCTTCCTCGGGCCAGCGGGTGGCGTCGTGGGGGTGGAGCCCCGCCGTCCACGCCAGGCGACCGGGATCCGCCGCCGCCAGATCACGGGCGGCCACCGAGGACGCGGCGTCCACTCCAGGGACGACGAGCCAGGTGACATGGGCGGCCCTGTCGAGAAGCTCGGTGGCGGGGCGCTCGTCGAGTTGGAGGTGGCAGTGGGTGTCTACCCAGGACATCGGCCGACGAGGGTAACGACCATCACACCCCGCCATAGGCGGGCGCCTCTCGGGGCGGCATGGGGACCCGGCGGGCGGTAGGCTCGCCCCACCAGGACCCCGGAGCGGAACCATCGATGGACGCCGGAATCGCACGCAAGATCGACGACCTCGGCCGGGTCGTGATCCCCGCCGAGACTCGGCGCTTGTTCAACATCCGTGAAGGCGACCACATCCTCATCTCGGTCGAGGGACCACACATCGTGATGCGGAAGATGACGAGCACCTGCACCTTCTGTGGCAGCGAGGAGCACGTCTCGGACTTCAGGGGCAAGGGCGTGTGCGCCACCTGCCGTAGTCAGCTCACGGATTGACCATCCGGTCGTAGATCTGGCGACGGTTCGCCCCCGTGGTGGCCGCCGCCTGCCGGGCGGCCTGCGATGGCGTCATCCCGTCGGAGACCAGGCGCTGTGCCGCCTCAACCGCCTCGTCGATGGTGACCGCCCTCGCCGGGGCGCCGGCGACGACGGCGGTGAACTCCCCCCTCGCTGGTTCGATCGACCATCGTTCGGCGGCCTCGTCGAGCGTGCCCCACCACAACTCTTCATGCAGCTTGGTGAGCTCGCGGGCGATGCACACCTCCCGCCCTCCGCCGCATGCCTCCGCCAGGGCCGCCAGGTCGGCGGCCACCCGATGTGGGCTGAGGAAGAGGACGGTCGGCTTGGGCTCGGCAGCCACTTCGCCCAGCTGGCGGCTGCGGTCGGCTCCCTTCCGCTCCAGAAAGCCCTGGAAGACGAAAGGCCCGTCGACCATTCCCGACCCGGCCACCGCCGCGGTCACAGCCGACGGCCCGGGGACCACCAGCACCTCCGCTCCGACACGTCGGGCGGCGGCCACCGCCAGGACCCCGGGATCGGACACCGCCGGCGTCCCTGCGTCGGTGAGGAGGACGACCACCCGCCCCGCCTCCAGCTCGGCCGCCACCTCGCCCGAGCGCTGCCGCTCATTGCCGGCGAAGAACGACCGCAGCGGCGCCGAGACGCCGAGCGCATTCAGGAGCTTGCCGCTCCGTCGGGTGTCCTCCACGAACAC
>DATFFO010000071.1:0-3793 GCA_035250025.1 Acidimicrobiia bacterium | reverse complement strand
GCGCATGACCTCGACCGCCTCGGCCCCGAAGTCGGCGCGGGCGGCGGGGAGCGGGAAGTTGGCGAAGTGGCCGACGGTGGGCTGTCGGGTCTGCACGCCGCCCAGCGGGGCGAGGGCCTCGGCGCGCCCGATGGTGCCCTCCCAGCCGGCCGGGAGGTCAACGGCGATGTCCTCGCCGGTCAGGCGGGCCAATGCATCATCCCCACGACGAGCCCGGCCACACCGAGCGCGGCCAGGCCGGCCGAGGTGGTGGCCGTGACCAGGCCCATGGAGTCGGTCATTCTCTCCATGACCACGGTGAGCCGGCTCGGCCGGTCGATCCAACCGGCGAAGAGAGGAGCCACCGAGCGGCCCATCCCGAAGACGGCCCCGACGAGGGCGCCGGCGACCGGGGACCCTGTGGCGAAGGACGCCAGCAGCATGGCGTAGACGCCCCAGGTCACGATGTAGGTCATCAGGCCCGAGCCGATCTGGGCGCCGAACGCCACCCCGTAGACCGATCCGCGGTAGGTGCCGATCCAGTTCTCGTTCACCTGCCGCTTCGGGCCCGGGGGCCGGATTCCGACGAGGTCGAGGACGCCGCCGACCGCCACCGCCACCAGGACGAGCGGCAGCCAACCGGTCCAGGCGTCGCCGCTCACACCGGCCATGAAGATTCCCCCGAGACCGGCCGCCATCGCCCCGACCACGGCGCCGGCGGAGACAGAACCAAATACGAAGAAGGAGATCGTCACCGCCCAGCGGTTGCCGCGGGCTCGTTCACCGAGTGGGTGCAGGCTGGAGACCATCGATTGCGTGCACGGTGACTCCTGGCTGCGAATGGCGGCCAGCACCGCAACGGCTAGAGCGATGAGGATCATGGCGGGGGCTCCTGGTTGGTGGGCTCGTGGGGGTTCTGGAACAGGCTGGGATGACCCGGTTCGATACCGGCGGCCCGCAGGTGGTCGTCGACGCGGAGATGACGCTCGACGGTCGACCCCCCCAGGGTGCGGTCGAGACCGGCGTCGGCCATCGCCTGGCTGAAGAGATCACGCACCTGGTTCCAGGTGCCGGCAGCCCCCTCCCCGATCAAGGCGCCGCTCGAGGCATCGACGAGTGCGAAGTAAGGGGAGCCCGGCACCTTGAAGTCGTCCCAGGCCTCGGTCGACTGGATGATCGGCGTGGCGCCTCCTGCGAGTTCGGCGATCTTGGAGGCGCTCTCCTCGTCGGCGGATCTGGTGACGATCACGGGGCGCACGTCGGGGGCGGGCATGTCGACGCCGCCTCCCAGGTCCTGCCAGAACGTCCGGCAACTGGAACACCCGGTCGAGAGGAAGGCGGCCAGCACCAGCCCCCGCGACCCGGTGAGACTGACCGAGGTGGCGGACCCGCCCGGGCTCGTGCCGCTGATATGGGTCGGCAGGTTCCCGCTGCGGGTGCGACCCAGCATCAGTCCTGTTGTGGCCCGTGCTCCGGCGGGTTCGTCGCCGCCGTCGAGGGCGTGGAGGCGGCGGAGGATGTCGGCATGCGATCGGAGCAGGCCGGCCACGAGGACCACGAGAAGGGCGATGACCACACCCTCGATGATCACCAGGGCGGTCATGTCGCCCTTCCCCACACCAGGGGAGCGTCGCCCGCCGACCCGAACTGGAAGGTCTGATCGGCGGCGCCGCCGGACAGCGAATGGCGCAGATGCCACGTCCCGTCCCGGAACCAGCCTGGGCGGTCGACCCCGGTGCCTTGCCAATCGCCGGCGACCGGGATCCCGCCGGGGCCGAAGTCGAAGGTGTTGGTGGCGCCGCTATCGGTCGTCCGCACGATCCAGGTCGTCCCCCGCACCACGCCGGGACGGGCACGCCCGTCGTCGGTCCACCGTCCGACCACCGGGAGATCCCCGGGCTGGCCGAAGGTGAAGTCGTGGTCCGCCGGACCTGCCGTGTTCGAGTTGCGGAGGAGCCAGCGGTTGCCGCGCACGACGCCGGGAGTGGCCACGCCGTCTCCGTCCCAGTCGCCCACCACGGGGATGTCGCCGGCCTCGCCGTACTCGAAGGCGAGGTCGGGGCGGCCACTGCCCTCGACCTGGCGGATGTGCCAGGTGAGGGTCGTGTCGCCCACCGGACCGTGACGGGTGCCCCGCACCACCGCCGAGGTCGCCACTCCCGAGCCCGACCAGTCCGCCATCAACGCTACGTCGCCTGGCTGGCCGTAGTCGTAGGTGGAAGAGGCCGGCCCGGATGTGAGGGCAGCGCGCAGGGCCCACGTCGAACCTGAGTACACGGCGGGGCGCGCCGGGTAGTCGATCGTCTGATGCAGGCAGCCGGCGTCGTGGTACCAGGTCGACTGGCTGACGGCGTTGGTGGTGGTGCAGCTCGAATCCCATTCCCAGGGAGCCACGCAGGTCACGACCCGGCACACGATCGGTCCCAGGCAGGCGATGTCCTGGTTGCACTGGCCGTAGCGGAAGCGGGTGCAGCAGGTTTTCCAGTTGGCGCAGTCGTCGTTGGCGCATTCGCAGTTGCAGTCGACGCAGTCGTTGCCGCAGGTGCCGGAGCCTCCACAGCCGCACCCCTGGCAGTCCGAGGAGTTGCAGTCCATGTAGAAGCGGGAGGAACCGTTGCAGTGATCGGTGCCGGATCCGGGATAGTCGGCGCGCCACCAGCCGGCGATCATGGTGCCGGGGGGGCAGGTGTTGACACCCGTGGTGGTGCAGCAGAATTCGGTCCACGCCGCCGCCCCGCACTTGGTGCCGCTCGGGCAGCTCCCCGGGGTCTTGACCAGGGCCGAGTAGGCGCTCCCCGGCCTGAGCAGATAAGTGGTCGGAGCCGCCACCAGGGCGGTGCCGGCGAGGGCGGCCCGGCGCAGGAAGCCGCGGCGACTGGTGCGCGCTTCGAGAAAGCGGGAACTGGCCTCCGCCAGGCGCTGACTCATGCCCTGCGGGTCCGCAAGGTGGGGAGCTCGGCCAGGAGTAGGTACACGATCCACACGCCCAGTCCGACGAACCCGAGGTAGGGGATCCCGGCCAGCGGTTGGTCCCCCAGAGTGTCGAGCGGGATGGAGCCGGTGGCAGCCAGGGCGAAAGCGACGGCAGCGGAGACGAGGTTGAAGACCAGGTGGCCCCAGGTGGGCGGCGTGTCAGTTCGTCCGAAGCAACCGCACGACTGGATCGGGAGCTTTCGGACCAGGGCGAGGGTCACGAATCCGGCGAACCCGAGGTAGATGACTCCCACGGCTACAGACGCCGGGCCCCCGAGCACGGTTCCTCCGATCCCGGCGACGACTTCGGCGAGACCGAGGGCAGGGGCGGTCCAGGCGCCGTCGGGCAGGTCGGCTGCTGCCAGGGCCCCCCGGGTGGGTGCCGGGTCGATCAGCTTGGATCCCCCACTGATGACTAGCAGCGCCGCGGCGATGAAGAACCATGCCTCGAGCACCCGGGCAGGCTAGTCAGGACACCGCCTCGCGTGATGCACCCCGTTCTTTCGACCGAGGGGAACCCCCTCCCGTTCTTTGGACCGTGGGTAGCGCTGGGCGCAACCCACCGTCAAATGTTCGCACGGCCCGACACTCTGGAACCAAAGAACCGGTCGCTCAACCGGTGTCGGTGAGGACTGAGACGGCCTCGGTCACCGTGTAGCCGACGGTGGTGATGGACGGTACGACCTCCACGGTGATCCAATCGGACCCGTTGAACCGCCAACGGGCGTCCCAGACGTATGACACGCTGACCGGGTAGGCGTCCAGGGTGGGGTGGCAGTCCAGCGCAGCGCCCGGGGTGGAGCAGGTCTTCACCTCGTACACATGCCGGGCAGCGCCATCC
>DATFFO010000070.1:0-4942 GCA_035250025.1 Acidimicrobiia bacterium | reverse complement strand
TCGGGTGAGCAGTTCGAGCGGGCAGCACAACTGCGGGACGAGGAGCGAATTCTGCTCACCGACCGCGAAATGCACGAAGAGGCGCTCGTCACGGCCGGCGAGAACACCGGCTGGGTCATCGACGAGGAAGAGATCGCCCAGGTTCTGGCCCAGTGGACCGGCATCCCGGTCCATCGCCTCACCGAGGAGGAGACCGCCCGCCTGGTCAACATGGAATCCGAGTTGCACAAGCGGATCATCGGCCAGCACGACGCCATCACCGCCGTGTCCAAGGCCATCCGCCGCACCCGGGCCGGATTGAAGGACCCCCGCCGCCCCGCCGGCTCGTTCATCTTCCTCGGCCCTTCGGGCGTCGGGAAAACCGAGACCGCCAAGGCTTTGGCCTCGTTCCTGTTCGGCAAGGAAGACGCCCTGATCCAGCTCGACATGTCCGAGTACATGGAGAAGCACACGGTCAGCCGACTCGTCGGCTCGCCTCCCGGCTACGTCGGTTACGACGAGGGTGGCCAGCTCACGGAGGCCGTACGGCGCAAGCCGTTCTCGGTGGTGCTCTTCGATGAGATCGAGAAGGCCCACCCCGACGTCTTCAACACCCTCCTCCAGATCCTGGAGGAAGGCCGTCTCACGGACGCCCAGGGCCGGTCCGTCGACTTCAAGAACACGGTCATCATCATGACCTCCAACCTCGGTACCCGCGACCTCCGCAAGAAGGCGGTCGGGTTCCAGGTCGGGGACGAGACGATGAACTACGAGAAGATGAAGGACAAGGTCACCGAGGAGCTCAAGAAGCACTTCCGTCCCGAGTTCCTCAACCGCCTCGACGAGGTCATCGTGTTCCACGAGCTGTCCGTCGACGAGATCAAGTCGATCGTGGACCTCCTGATGGTCCGTGTCCAGGAGCAGCTCGCCGGCCAGCATCTCGAACTGATCCTCACCGACGACGCCAAGGAATACCTGGGCAGCGAGGGCTACGACCCCGAACTCGGGGCGCGACCGCTGCGCCGGGCCATCCAGCGTCTCCTCGAGGACACGCTCTCGGAGAGAGTCCTGCTGGGCGAGTTCAAGGCGGGCTCCACCATCCTCGTCGGTGTCGACCGCGAGGCCGGGGAGCTCACCTTCGAGTCGTTCGACACGCCGAAGCCGGCGGTTGTGGAGATGGCGGCCCAAGAGGGCCCCTGAGATCCAACTCTGCCGGTAGGGATCTCGGGCAGAAATCGATCTCTTCGCTCAAGCGCCCCTGGGGGCCGACCGATATTGCACCTCGGCCGGCCCCCTAGTTCATCGTCACGGAATGCGCTTTCTCAGGTTCACATCCATCCTCGCCATCCTTTCGTCGACCATGGTGGCCCACGCCGCCCCGGTGACTCCCGACTACGTGCCGATTGCCGAGGAGGCGCTGACCGACGATCTCGCCCAGGCGGGATATCACAACGGCGACATGCCCGGGCTGCGCATGATCGAGGTGGACGGCTGCCTGCTCGAACGAGACGCCGCCTACACCCTGTCCCTGATGCTGGAGGCGGCGCGCGCCGATGGCATGGACCTGGAGGCGCAGGAGTGCTACCGCAGTTATGGGTCACAGGCAGCCGCCTACGAGCGGCGCTGCCCCGTGGAGGAGGAAGAGATCACGAAGCCCGATCCGGTAACCGGTGAGGAGATCGTCATCGGGGTCAAGAAGACCCGTTCGTGCTCCGGTCCACCCCTCGCCCTTCCCGGGCGGTCCAACCACGGATGGGGGAGGGCGGTCGATTTCGGCAACGGCAGCCGCGTCCTGTCCTGCTCGGACGCCGCCTTCGTGTGGCTCCAGGAGAACGGTGGGTCCTTCGGCTGGGTCCATCCCGATTGGGCACAGTGCGGTCGCTCCACCCGCGAGCCGTGGCACTGGGAATGGGGCGGCGTGACCGAAGCCCTCCCGTTGCCTCCCGTCCTCCGCACCTTCTCGGGCTCCGACACCCGCGTCCGCTAGCCCCCACCCGTTTTTCGCGCATCGATCCCGTCATATCCGACGCATTTGATGCGCGAAAGCGGGGGGCGGGGCCGCCAGAATGAGTCCATGAGCTTCCTCGCTGCCGTCAGGGAGATGGCCGACGCCACTCCGGCCGACCGCAACCGCGCCGTCGACGCTCTCCGGGCGGCCTCGATCCTGGTCGTCGTGTTCGGGCACTGGCTTATGGCGGCAGTCACCGTGGTGGACGGGGAACTGCAGACGGGTCATCTGCTCGAGATGGCGTCGTGGACCCACCCCGCCACCTGGCTGCTCCAGGTGATGCCGGTGTTCTTCGTGGTGGGAGGGTACGCCAACGGCGTCTCCTGGCGGTCCGCCCGCCGGCGTGGCGAGGGGTACGGGTCGTGGTTGCGCAGCCGCCTTCGCCGCCTGGTTCTCCCTGTGATCCCGCTGCTCGTCGTCTGGGGACTCGGCGGATGGGTCGGTCTCCAGGCCGGCCTCGACTGGCGCATGCTCCAGGTCGCCTCCCAGGTGGCCCTGGTCCCCACCTGGTTTCTGGCCGCCTATGTCGTGATCGTCACCATCGCCCCCCTCGGCCTGTGGCTGTGGGAGCGATTCGGCTGGTGGTCGATCATCGGCGGCCTCGTCCTGTCCGCCGTGGCCGACATCGCCTCCATCGGACTGGGCTGGGTCGCCGTGGGCTTCCTCAACTACGTGTTCGTGTGGGGGACGGTGCACCAGTTGGGCTACGCCTGGCTGGACGACCGTCTCGGCCGTCCGCCCCGCCGGTTGGCGCTGGCAATGCTCGGCCTCGCCGCCACCCTCGCCCTGGTGTGGCTAGGCCCGTACCCCGTTGCCATGGTCGGCCTCGACACCTCAGAGATCACCAACTCCTACCCGCCCCGTCTCACCCTGGCCACGCTGGGGATCTTCCAGGCCGGATTGGTGCTGGCCGCCGAAGGTCCGATACGCCGATGGTTGACGCGGCTGGGTCGGTGGCGGGCAGTCGTGGCGGTGAATGCCCAGATCATGACCCTCTACCTTTGGCACCTGACGGCCATGGTGATCGTGATCGGCCTTTCCCTCCTCGTCGGCGGCTTTGGCCTCGGAATAAGCCCGCTGTCCGGGGCGTGGTGGCTCACCCGCCCGATCTGGTTTGCGGTCGTGGCGATCGTGACCGCCTTTCTCGTCATCGGTTTCGGGCGGTTCGAGCGACCTCGCCGGGACGAGCGGCCGGCGCCACAGGCCTGGCGTCCGATACTCGCCGTCATCGGAGTGTGCGCCGGGCTCGGGCTATTGGCAGCTATCGGCATCGCCGACGAGCACGGTCTCAACGGCCTGATCCTCACCCTGCCGGTGATCGGCGTGGTGGCGGGAGGGGTGGGGGGCGCCCGGTTGTACCGGGCGCCCGAATCGTCCAATCTCTAAGAGGCGAATCCCCGAGGGTCGATCGGTGCCACCAACGCCTCGATCAGGTAGACGCCGTCCTGCTCCTCGATGGTGTAAGTGCACTGCGGCGGCTCTTCCTCGTAGTAGCCGTAATAGCCGTAGTAGGGATCGTCCAGGTCGCAGAGAATCGGATCGTCGCCGTCGAACTGCACCCAGAATTGCGGGACGTATTCGCCTTCGGCCGGGACCTCGAGGCGCAGGGATACGAATCCGGTCGCTCCATTGGGCGGCTTCCAGAACACCGACTGGCCTACGCAGGGGGGGTCCACTTCGGTGGGGCAGACCTCGTCGAGGTCGGTGACCAGGATGCCGCACGGGCCGTCGCCCGGTTCGCAACCGGAATTCACCTGGACGTTGGTGCCCGCCTCGGCGAAGTTCGTCTGGCAGTTGGGATTGCAGGCAACGGCCGTCCCTGTGACGGTCACAACCGGTGCTCCGCCGACCAGGTTCAGCCCGTTGCCGGGAGGGCCGTTGAAGTTGTTGGCCTGGCGGGCGTCGAGATCGAAGGTGTAATCGGTGTCACCGTCCTGGAGCGGCGTCGTCGCCGTGAACGAGATGACCAACGACTCGCCCGGCTCCAACCGGGTATCCGAGCTATTGGCGACCGCCACGATCGCACCCGACACCGACCAACCCGGCCGGTCGACCTCGAGGTTGCCCAGCGACATGAAACCGTCCGGCACGGTCACCCTGACAGCGCCCAGTTCGGTGTTACGTGAGGTGTTGGTCACCGTCAGTTCGAAATCGACCTCGGTTCCGGCCGTGCTCGTTTCCGGAGTGATCGACGCCGTGAACCTCTTGTGGGCTGGCGCCGCACTCGCGGTGCCTGCCACCAGACCCACCACCAACAGACTCGACACGACCACCGTGAGGACGCGTCCGCGCCTCTGCGTTCTACCTTGCAATTTGGCCTCCCTTATCCGACCCCGATTGCAGGCTAGCCGGTAGGGCCGCCCGCCGGAACGGGACATTTGGACCAACCTGCTCATCGGATGGTTGACTCTTCCGATGACCAGCATCAATTCGCGGTCCAGCGCTGTGTCGCTCCTGCTCGCGGTTGCGGGCGGCTATGTGGCGGCCCAGGTGCTGGCCGACATCGCCTCGCTCCGTATCATCGAGGTCGCCGGGTTCGCCGTCGATGCCGGAACCCTGGTTTACCCGTTCACCTTCACGCTGCGGGACCTGATCCACAAGGTGGCGGGGAAGCATGCGGCGCGGACGGTGATTCTCACGGCGGCGGTCGTCAATCTCGGCATGGCCCTGCTCTTCTGGGTCACGTCCCGCCTGCCGGCCGCCGACACCGCCCCGCAAACCGTCCTGTTCGGTGACGTCCTGGCACCGGTGTGGGGCATCGTCGTGGCCTCGATCCTGGCCGAAGTGATCGCCGAGTTCATCGACACCGAGGTTTATTCGGCGTGGGCCCGCCGTCTCGGCGAGCGTCACCAGTGGGGCCGAGTGCTCTCGTCCAACGCCGTTGCCATCCCTGTCGACTCGGCCGTGTTCGTGGGTGTAGCCGTGCTCACCGGAGTCTTCCCGGTTGCCGTCGCC
>DATFFO010000069.1:0-14723 GCA_035250025.1 Acidimicrobiia bacterium | reverse complement strand
CGTGGAACATCTTCCCGTGCTCGACGGAGACGGTGCCCTCGTCGGCATCTGCACTCGGACCGACATCCTCATCTCCCAGCATCGCCGGGTCTTCGACGACCGCCGCCAACCGGGATGGAGGCCGCCCATGGCCCGTCGCCGACGATGACGCCCGAACGAAATGGGCGGGGCGCCGATCCGGTTTACTCCCGCTCCCTAATCGAGCGACACACCCTAGATCCGCTCCGCCTCCCGTCGGGGCTCATGCACGAGTAGGCCAGGATGGAAGGCGATGTCGTGATCGATCCCGCACGACGTCGCCGAGAGGTTGGGCCGGTCGATGACCAGGTTCTTGAAGCTCGCGAACGTCTTCGGATCGCGCAAGCTATCGATGAATCCCTGGTACTTGTGGGCAACCTCGAAGAAGTCGCCTCCGATGAGAAAGTGATAGACGGCGATGGCGTTCTGGTAGTGCTCGAAATCGACGAACGCGCCATCGGCCGAGCCCAGCTGGGCGAAGTTGATGGCCTCGGGGGTATAGAAGAGACGGATGAGGCGGTCGATGACGTCGTACGCCCCGACCACCCGCTCGTATGCCTCGGCGAAAGTCGCCTCCGCCTTCGGCTTGTCCGTGAGCCGGGCATCGACGGCGTCCGAGAGGATCTGGGCGCTACGCATCGCCATGAAGACGCCGCTGGAGAAGATCGGGTCGATGAACGCCGAGGCGTCACCGACCAGACAAAAGCGGTCGCCCCACTTCTCTTTGCACAGATAGGAGTAGTCACCGTTGACGGCGAGGTCCCGCTCCATGGTCGCCCCGTCAAGGATGTCCTTGGTGTACGGGGCGGCATCGATTTCCTTCAGATAGAGGGCCAGCTTCCAGTCGTCGAATCCCTCTTCGAGGAGTTCGGCCCGCTGGCCGCGGTAATACGACGAGTTGACGACGACGCCGACACTCACCCGATCGTTGCCGAGGGGAATACACCAGATCCAACCCTGCTTCTCCCCGCCCAGATAGACGATCTGGATCAGCCCCTCCGCCAGCGTGCCTGTGAACTTGGCACCTTTCCAGTAGCTGCAACTGATGGCGGTCCGCTCCAGTTCCTTGTGGGCGACCTTGGTGCCGAGGCGGTTGGACATGAATGTGTCGCGTCCGCTGGCATCGACGACGAATCGGGCCCTGAAGGTCCTTCGCTCCCCGCCCGGCCCCGTGGCCGTGACGGTGGCGCCGTCGTCATCCAGGTCGACGTCGGTGACTCGGGTCTGCTGGTGAACCACCGCCCCCAGGCTGGCCGAATGATCGAGCAGCACCTGGTCGAACTCCGATCGGATCACCTGGAAGGAGAGGGCGCTGTCGTCCTTGATGTGATGCCAGAAGCACCAGGCAGTGTTCGTGACGCCGTCGACGTCGATGAATCGGACCCCGGGCTTGCGGACCCAGCGTTCCTTCATCTCTTCGAGGATCCCCAGGTCCTCGAAGACGCGGTAGCAGAACGGCAGCATCGACTCGCCCACGTGCTCGCGCGGGAAGAGGTCACGCTCGAGTACCGTGACCGAGTGGCCCTTCCTGGCCAGGAATGAGGCCATCGTCGACCCGGCTGGGCCACCTCCGATGACGACCACGTCCGTTTCAGTCGCGTTCACCCGCCCCTCCTTCCCACCCCTGGTTCCAGAAGACCTCACACTACCCCCCGCTCGAGGCGGTGCCAGGGGCGAAAGCATCAGCCACGGGACACGGTCCCGTCCGGCTCCTATGATCCGTTCCACCCACTTGGGGGCGGATAGAGAAAGGCACTTATGAAGAATCAAACCATCAGATTGCTGGCTCTCATGGCGGCTCTGGCGCTCGTCATCGCCGCTTGTGGCGGTGGAGGCGCTGATCCGGCCGAAGATCTCCTGGCCGCAGTCGAAGACGAAGGGGTCCTCACGGTGTCGACCGATCCCGCCTATCCCCCGCAGTCGTTCCTCAACGACGAGACAGGGGAATATGAGGGCTTCGACATCGACGTCGCCACCGAGATCGCCGAGCGCCTCGGCGTAGAAGTCGCCTGGGAGGCGCCGGCATGGGAGACGATCACCGCAGGTAGCTGGGGTGGACGCTGGGACCTGAGTGTGGGCTCGATGACGGTCACGCCCGAGCGTTCAGAGGTCCTGGACTTCTCCGCTCCCTACTACTACACACCGGCGGTGATTGCCGTGGGGGCCGACGACTCGGCGGTCAGCGACCTGACAACCGACCTGGACGGCCAGACGATCGCCGTGTGCGGCGCCTGCACCTACGACTTCTATCTGCAGGGCGACCTGGTGATACCCGGCGAGTCCTTCGACTTCGTCATCGACGACGCCCAGATCGTGACCACCGACACAGATTCGACCGCCCTCGAGCAACTGGCGCAGGGAAGGGTCCAGGCGGCGATGTCGTCACTCACGACCATCCAGGCGGCCATCGACTCGGGAATGGCGATCAAGATCGTCGGCGATCCCCTCTTCTACGAGCCTCTGGCGGCGGCGGCCGACGGCAGCTCGGATCTCAGCGGCGATGCCTTCATCGAGCGGGTGTCGGAGATCATCGATGAGATGCACTCCGACGGCACGCTCACCGACCTCTCCAACGAATGGTTCGGGGTAGACCTGACCAAGAAGACGTCGTGACATCCGACGGCAGCGGGGCGGAGCCGATGGCTTCGCCCCGCTCCGTTACCGGCGACCTCCGCGAACGAGCGGAACTGGCCAGCGCCCGGGTTCCGTTTCGACTCAAGCTGGGGATCGTCTGGGTGGCGATCTCCGCCGTCGTCGCGCTGCTCTTCGCCCTGGCCGGTTTCGACGTGGACTGGATGGTGGAGCATTTCTGGTTCATCGCCGCCGGCCTCCCGTGGACGATCGTCATATGCGGCCTGGCGATAGTCCTCGCCGTGGTCCTCGCTCTTCTCGGCGCGCTCGGGCGCCTCTCCACGAATCCGGTCGCCCAGGGGATCTCGTCCTTCTACACCTCCTTCTTCCGGGGGACACCTCTCATCGTCCAGATGTTCCTCATCTTCCTCGCCCTCCCCGAACTGGCTCCCGACAGCTTGCCGCGCCTGAAGGACTCACTGACGCTGACTGCGCTCCAGGCAGGTGTTCTCGCCCTCGGCTTCAACTACGGCGCCTACATGACCGAGATCTTCCGCGCCGGCATCCAGTCGGTCGGGCACGGCCAGGTGGAGGCGGCCGAGGCGCTGGGCATGACCTATCGCCAGCGTCTCCGCCGGGTCGTCCTTCCCCAGGCGGTTCGCGTCGTCATCCCGCCCACCGGCAACGAGTTCATCGCCATGATGAAGGACTCCGCCCTCATCTCGCTGCTCGGCTCCGTGGTCTCTCAGATGGAGATCTTTCGCCGGGCCCAATTGGTGGGCCGGGCCGACTTCCGGCCCCTGGAGTCGTTCATCGTCGCCGCCGCCCTCTACTGGGTCCTGACAACGGTTTTCCAGTATTTCCAGACCCGGCTCGAGCGACGTCTGGCCACGGGCTACACGCGGACGGTCACTACCACCTCCCAGCCGGGAGTGATGGTTGCCGGGGAGGAGCCGGCTTGAGCGACACCGTCGTCCGTGTGAGCGGACTCCACAAGTTCTTCGGCGCTCTCGAGGTGATCAAGGGCGTCGACATGGAGGTGAAGAGGGGTGAAGTAGTCGTGGTCTGCGGACGGTCGGGTTCCGGCAAGAGCACCCTGCTCCGATGCATCAACTTCCTGGAAGACCCCAACGCGGGCACGATCGAGGTCGGCGGCATCCGCCTCCAGGGCGGCGTCCGGACCCGCCGCCAACGAGAGACGATCCGCCAGCTCAGGTTGAAAGCGGGAATGGTGTTCCAGGACTTCAACCTGTTCCCCCATCTCACCGCCATCGAGAATGTCATGGAAGGACCGGTGACGGTGAAGGGGATGGACAGGGAAGAGGCCCGGGAGCGAGCGACGTCGCTCCTCGCCCAGGTCGGGCTGGGTGACAAGGCGGGCGAGCATCCGATCCGCCTCTCCGGGGGTCAGAAGCAGCGGGTGGCCATAGCCCGGGCCCTGGCCATGGAGCCCGAGGTGATGCTCTTCGACGAGCCCACCTCCGCCCTCGACCCGGAGCTCATTTCCGAGGTCCTGGCCGTAATGCGCAGGCTGGCGACCGAGACCCATATGACGATGATCGTCGTCACCCACGAACTGGGCTTTGCCCGCGAGGTGGGCACCTCGATGGCGTTCTTCCACGAGGGCAGGATCATCGAGCAGGGGCCACCGCAGCAGATCATCGCCAACCCCCAGGACCCGCAGACCCAGCGGTTCCTGCGGGCAGTGCTGTGAGCAGGGTCTAGCCCCGTGTTCCCACTTCGTGACGAGAACCCCACTCACCGCAGACCCATCGTCACGATCCTCCTCATCCTCGCCTGCCTCTGGGTGTACTTCATCTGGCAGCCGACTCTGGGACCGACCGGGACCGTGGAAGTCCCGACTCCCGCCGGCGTCCTCGTCTTCGACGAATCCCTCGCCTTCAACTTCGAGAACGCCGCCATCCCCTGCGAGATCGTGCGCGGACGCCCTCTCAACGCCGACGAGGTGGTGGCGACCTTCGAGAGCGCCAGACCCGACGCCACCCACTGCGGGCAAGAACAAGGGACACCTGTCTTCCCCGACAAGTCCCCGTGGCTATCCCTCCTGACGTCGATGTTCCTCCACGGCAGCCTCCTCCACCTGGGCGGCAACCTGCTGTTCCTGTGGATCTTCGGGAACAACATCGAGGACCACCTGGGCCACCTCCGATACCTCCTCTTCTATCTGATCGGGGGATTCGTCGCCTCCGCCGCCCACATCGGGCTCAATCTGGAGTCGACGATCCCTGTGGTCGGTGCCTCAGGGGCGATCGCCGCCGTGATGGGCGCCTACCTCGTCTGGTTCCCCGACGCCCCTGTCCGCACGGCCCTCATTCTGGTGTTCTTCATCACCCTGGTCGACATCCGGGCCAAGTGGCTCCTGGGTTTTTGGCTTGTCAGCCAGTTCTTCACCAACCCCAACAGCGGGGTCGCCTGGGGCGCCCACGTGGGAGGATTCGCGTTCGGGGTGGTCGTGGGCCTGATCATCCGCGCCAGCGGATCGCTGCGTCGCGCCTCGTGGACGCCGGACCATCTCCCCCGGCAGGGGGCGCGGTGGGATACGACCGGCGGAGCCGGGTATCACCCGTATCAGAGCCGGCGGCTGGGACCGGGCGAGCGGTAGGCTCCGGCCCGTATGACGCATCCCCTCATCCAGGAATCGATCGACAGGCGGCCGGCGGTGCGCCAACTGCTCAGCCTCCCCACCGACGACTACGTGGACGTGCGCGAACTGTGGAAGGCCCACTCCAAGGCGGAGGATGCCCGCGACATTGCCGGCCTGATGGCAACCCTCACCGACGATTGCGTGTACGAACTCGTCCAGACCGGTCATCGCTGGGAGGGCCACGACGGTGCCACCCGGTTCTACACCGAACTGCTCACCGCATTCCCGGACATCCATTTCTCGCTGACTTCGATCGTGGTCGGCCCCCAGGGCGTGTGCGAGGAAGCCGTCGTCGAGGGGACCCATTCCGCCGCCTGGCTGGGCTCCGACCCCACCGGTGAGAAGCTGGTGTGGCGCAACGTCATCTTCTTCCCCTGGGACCCGCAGCGCCGCCTGTTCACCGGCGAGCGGGTCTACTCGTTCTTCCCGGCCTTGGGAGTCGACTCGGCCTATCCGGCCTGATCTGCGACATCGGTTTCGACCGGGCCCTCCGTGCACAGCAGCACGACGGTGGATGTGTCGTCGACTCCGAGGGCCCGGCGGCGGGATGGGCCGCCGTCGCCGGTCAGCGCCGCCCGGGTCCCCGCCAGGGCGGCGGCACCGGTCGGTCGAGTGGCGATCCCTATCCCGGCCAGGTCGTCTACGGCGGCCACGGCCTCCTCGTCGGAGATGGCGATGGCGCCGTCGAGCCCCTCCCGGACGCAGCGCCAGGCCAGACCCGACGGCGTCCCGCAGTTCAGGCCCGTCATGACGGTATGTGTGGTCCGGATGGTCTTCAACTCACCGGCGACAAGGCTCTCCAGGACACAAGCGGCCGTTTCAGGCTCGACTCCAAGCACAGCCGGACGCCGTCGGGCGTCGGCGCTGCTCCTGTAATGGGCCAGGGTGGCCTGAAGAAGCGACCCGACTCCGACCGGGACCGCCACCAGTGACCCCTCCTCCATTTCAACCTGGGCGTCGATCTCACTGAGGATCGTCACATAGCCCTCCACCACCCAGGCCGGAATCTCGGTGTAGCCCGACCACGCCGTGTCCTGGATCAACAGGGCGTCGGGACCGGCCCTCTGGACCACGTCCGCCGCCCGGAGCACGGCCTCGTCGTACGGCCCGGCCACCGTCGCCACCTCGGCGCCCTCGCCCCTGATGGCGGCGACCACGTTCTCGTCCGTCCCCGAGGGGACGTAGACGCGACACTTGAGACCGAGGAGCCGCGCCAGATGCGCCACGGCCCGGCCGTGGTTGCCCTCGGTGGCGGCTATCAGTTCGACCGGTGACAGCGGGTTCATCCTCTCGGCCAGCTCGGCGAACGTCGCCGGTGGCTGGCCACCGATCCGGGCGGAAAGGGCTCGAAACACCGCCCAGGAGGCGCCGAGGATCTTGAAGGATGGCAGCCCCATCCTGTCGGATTCGTCCTTGACCAGAACCCGCCCGACACCCATCTCCTCGGCCAGCCCCGGGGCGTCCACCAACGGGCTCGGGCTGTACCCGGGCCAGCTGCGGTGGAACGCCTCGGCAGCCGGGTCGGGGGGCGCGCACCGCCAAAGGCGGGCGCGGGAATACTCGTACCAGCGGACGGGAGCCATGAACTGGGTCATTCCCCGCCCGACAGCCAGCCAATCCCGCCAGACCACCGAGTAGGAGGAGCGTGGCGCTCGGGCGATACCTCTCCCTTCGGTTTCGGACGCAAGGACGTCGGGTAGCCAGCCGCCGAAAGGGAAGGAGCATCGTGCCGGTTCACAGAGGCAAGGACAGCAAAGGGCCCTACTACCAGTGGGGCGACAGCGGCAAGAAGTACCACTACACGTCCAATGACAAGTCCAGTCGCGAGTCGGCCAAGAAGAAGGCGACGAAACAGGGCCAGGCTGCCCGCGCCTCGGGGTACAAGGGCTGAGGGTCTGAGGCCGCCGTTAGGCTGGCGGGGATGGACCTCATTGCCGTCACCGGCGTCCCTGGCGGCCTCGGCAGCGGCGTCGCCCGACATCTGGTTGACCTGGGAGCAAAGGTCCGCCTGGTCGCCCGGAACCCTTCGCGGGTTCCGGCTGACCTCGACGGCGATGTCGTCGCCGGCTCGTACGCCGACGAGGCCGCCATGGTCGCGGCCTTCACCGGGGCCGACACCGTGTTCCTCGTCTCGGGCCGCGAGGCGATCGACCGCCTCGAACACCACCGCACGGCAGTAACGGCGGCCACCCGGGCGGGCGTGCGCAAGGTCGTCTACACCTCGTTCCTGGGGGCGAGCCCCGATGCCACTTTCGTCCTCGCCCGTCAGCACTTCCACACCGAGCAATTCCTTCGGCAATCGGGGATGCGGTTCGTGGCTCTCCGGGACAGCATGTACACCGACTTCATCCCGTACCTCGCCGGCAAGGATCGGGTGATACGGGGCCCGGCCGGCAACGGCGCCGTCTCGTGGGTGACCCGCGCCGACATCGCCGCCGCCGCCGCCGGTGCCCTGACTACGGACCAGCACGACGACTCCATCCTCGACCTGACCGGCCCCGAGGCGGTGTCGCTGAGCGAGACTGCCGCTCGCCTGGGCCGCCTCATCGGGCGGCCCGTCGAGTACCACGAGGAGACGGAGGAGGAGGCGTATGCCTCCCGCGCCTCGTACGGAGCCCCCGACTGGGAAGTCGAAGGCTGGGTGACGTCCTACCAGGCCATCGCCAACGGTGAGCTAGCTGCCGTGAGCGACTGGGTGGAGACCCTGACGGGACGCCCGGCTCAGTCGATGGAGGACTTCCTCACGGACCACCCGGACAGCTACCAGCACCTCCTCGATTAGAAACGCGCATCATGGAACTGGGGATAACCACCTTCGCCGAGACCTACCCCGATCCCGAGACGGGCGACACGATCGGCCACGGCGAGCGATTGCGCCAGGTCCTGGCGGAGGCCGAACTGTCTGAGGCGGTTGGACTCGACGTCTACGGGGTCGGCGAACATCACCGTGGCGACTTCGCCTCCTCGGCTCCGGCTGTGGTGTTGGCGGCCATCGCCGGGCGCACAGAACGCATCCGGCTGACCCCTGCCGTCGTCATCCTCAGCTCAGACGATCCCGTCCGCGTCTTTCAGGCCTTCTCGACGCTCGATCTGGTTTCGGCAGGCCGCGCCGAGCTCCTGGTCGGACGGGGCTCGTTCATAGAGTCCTTCCCCCTGTTCGGGTACTCGCTCTCCGACTATGACGAGCTGTTCGCCGAGAAGTTGGACCTGCTACTCGAGATACGCGACAACGAGCGCGTCACCTGGTCCGGGCGGCATCGGCCGCGCCTCGACGACCAGCCCGTCTATCCCCGACCGCACCAAGATCCGCTGCCTGTGTGGGTGGCGGTCGGAGGCACACCGGCGTCGATCGTCCGGGCCGGCAACCGAAATCTGCCGGTGGCGTTGGCCATCATCGGGGGCAATCCCGATCGGTTCGCCCCGCTGGCCGACCTCCACCGGCGAACACTGACCGACTCCGGCCACGACCCGGCCGGAGCACCGCTCGCCGTCCACGCCCATGGCTATGTCGCCGAGACGAATGAGCAGGCTGCCGATGAGTACTACGACTCCTATGCCACTGCCATGACACAGTTGGGCCGGGAGCGCGGCTGGGGAGCCATGACCCGAGGTCAGTACGAACTCATGCGAAGCCCGCGGGGTTCCCTCGTTCTCGGCGACCCCGAGACCGTGGCGGACAAGATCCTGCACATGCGCCGCGTTCTGGGAATCGAGCGATTCATGCTTCACATAAGCGTGGGGACGCTCCCCCACGACCGGGTGATGCGGTCGATCGAACTGCTGGGGACCAAGGTGGCGCCGCTCGTCAATGGTTGAGCGGCGCCCCCGTCACTCGGGGCTGACCGGAGCCACCTGTGTCTCCTTGGGAGACACAACCTGGGTGTAACCATCGCAGGCACACTTCGGGACCGAACAGCCGGTGGCCTCGGCATGCTCCTTGCGTGGGTGGCCACAGTCGACGCACCTCTGCCGCCCGCCATCAAAGCGCCGGGCGGACGCTTTCATCGCGACCGATCCTTGGCGACATTGACCGTGAGGTCGCGCCCGTCGAGGTTGTGGCCGTTGAGTTCGGCGATAGCGGTCTGGGCGGCCGACTCTTCTGACATCTCCACGAAGCCGAAGCCCCGCGAGCGTCCGCTGTCGCGGTCGGTGATGACCTGGGCTTTCGTCACCTCGCCATACTGCGAGAACAGGCTCTGCAGATCGGCAGAGGTGGTGTTGAACGTGAGGTTCCCCACGTAGAGGTTGCTGGACATTGCGGGCTCCTTTGAGCTTCGTTCCGTCGGGGGGGAGGACGCCCGCCGGATTGCCCCTCGGGCAGGTCCTGCGTGACTCCACCCGACGGACGTTGAGGGTGGAGCAGGCGATGCGCGCCGGTGCGCGCTTGGCCCAGCTTAGCCGGGCTGGGTCACTAGTCCGCTGCGCTTCCTCAGACTTCGTCCTCGGTCTCGATGCCGAGATCGACGAAGAGCCGGTGACGCTCGGCCTGATAGCCGGCGTCGTCGATGAGGCCGGCGGCGTGGCGCTCGCTCAAGAGCCGAAACTCCTCCATCAGGGCCATCTCGTCGACCGGTGCCTCCTCGACTACCTCGCCCTCCCCCTCAGGGCCTTCTCGACGTCGCTGGCGCTTGGCCTCCTGGCGTTCCTGACGGGCGCGCTCCTTGGCTCGCTTGGCGGCCCCCTCGCGTCCGCGCTGGGCCATCAGGCTCGTCTTTCGTCGGTCGGGTTGGATGCAGGCATGGATGACCTCCGGTTGTCGCGCATTTCGCTGCAGACTCCGAGATCCCGGATGTTCGGTTTGGGATCACGAGGACCGAACGGGGTCTTCGCCGGCGCCAGTCGGCTGAACGTCGTGAGCCCGCTCGCCAAAGGGCGGCGCCGAGCTAACCCTTTACCGCTCCCATGGTAAAGCCGGAGATGAACCGATCGAGAAAGAGGTTGAAGACGAAGGCGATCGGCACCGCCGAGATGATGGCGGCTGCCTGCAGCGACTGCCAGAAGAAGACATCTCCTCTCACGAGGGCGGTCGGCACCCCGATGCTGATCGTCTTCTCGGCGGTGGAGGAGATGAACGAGAGCGCATAGATGAACTCGTGGGCGGAGAGTGTGAAGGCGAAGACGGTGACCGCCACCATCCCCGGGAAGACGAGGGGTATGACCGTCCGCAACACCGCACCCGCCCGGGTGTAGCCGTCGACCATCGCCTGCTCCTCGATGTCGCGGGGGATCCCCTTGAAGAACCCCATCAGGAGCCACACTGCGATGGGGATCGTGATGGTGGGGTAGACCAAGATCAGCGACCAGAGCGACTCGTGGAGGCCGAGGGCCGACACCACCCTCGACATGGGGATGAAGAGGAGCGTCGGAGGGATGAGGTAGACCAGGAAGATGGCGATGCCGAGCCGTTCGCCCCACCGCCCCACCAGATGGGCGAGGCTGTAGGCGGCGGGGACGCTGACGACCAGGGTGATGATGACGACGGCCACCCCCACGAGCAGCGTGTTCCACACGAAGGTGACGAACTCCGTGTTGGTGAACAAGTAGGTGACGTGCTCGAGAGTCGGCGGATCGTTGAACCAGAACGGGTTGTTGGCTTTGGTGTAGAGATCCTGGTCCTGCTTGAACATCGTGATGGTGCTCCACAGGAACGGGAAGGAGGCGAGGAGGGCCGCCAGAAAGGCGAGCACGTACAGCGCCACCCTTCCCCACAGCCGCCGCCTGTTGGCCACCCGGCGCTCCGCCTCGAGTGTGGTCACAGCACCTCCCTCCGGCGGGCAAAGCGGAGGATGAACGCCGCCACGGCGATGAGAACCGGGAGCAGGAACAGGGCCGTGCCCGCTCCCTGGGCCAGGTCACCGCCTTCGATACCCTTGAAGAACGCCCAACTGGCCAGGACCTGGGTCGAGTTGGGGGGCGGTCCGCCCCGTGTCAGGACGTAGACGACGGTCATGTCCGTGATGGTGAGGATCACACCGAACAGGACCGCCACCCCGATGATGGGCGCCATCAAGGGAATCTCGATCTCGAACGTGCGCCGCCAGAACCGGGCGCCGTCGATGTCCGAGGCGTCACGCAACTCAGAGGGGATGGCGATCATCCCGGCCATGATGATGACCGCCGCCAGCGGCACGATGCGCCACGTATGGACGGCGATCACTGACGCCAGGGCCAGGGCCGGCTTTCCCAGCCAGATGACGTTCGACTCGATCAACCCCAGCGCCCGCAGAACCCAGTCGATGGGGCTGAAGATGGAGTCCAGCGTCCACAGCCAGGTGATGGCAGCCAGCGACACCGGCGTCGTCCAGGGCAGCAGGACCAGGAACCGGACGAGCCATTTGCCCTTGAAGTCCTTGGTCAGGATGAGGGCGAGAGCGGTGGCGAGGACCACGACCAGGGCGTTGGACACCAGCGTGAAGACGAAGGTGTTGCGCAGCGACTGCCAGAACACGGGATCGGCGAGGACCTGACGAAGGGTGTCCAGGCCGGTGAGGTCGAGGCTGGGGTCGCCAACCGTGACGTCGCTGAAGGCGAGCAGCACGGCGAGCACGAATGGGATGCCCACGAGCCCCACGATGTACAGGACAGCGGGCGTCATCCCTCCGACAGCCAGGAACCGATCGCTGTCCAGGAGCCGGCGCCGGTCGCGGGCCGGGGCCCTCGCCTCGCCCGCCGCCACATTCATCTGCCGGGACCGATTCGCTCGCCCGTGGCCCGGTCGAAGGAGCGAAGGTCGGCCCCGGCCACCGCGAACCGATGAGTCTTGCCTTCTTCGATCGAGGCGCCGACCGGGACCCGGGCTATCACCTTCGTCTCCGGGTCGTAGCCCTCGACTGTCCCGTACAGGTACCGGTCCGAGCCGAGATACTCGGACCGGTTGACGTGGAACTGGAAGATCTCGGGGAGGCGGTCTTCGGCCACCTCCGAGAACGGGCGGAAGTTCTCCGGTCGGAAGCCGACCGTCCGCTCCGGCCCGTCCAGGAGGTTCATCGGGGGCGAACCGATGAACGTGGCGACAAAGGTGTCGGCCGGATTGGAGTAGATCTCCTCGGGGGTGCCCAGTTGACGAATGCGGCCCTCGTTCATCACCGCGATGCGGTCGCCCATGCCCATCGCCTCCACCTGGTCATGGGTGACATAGATGGTGGTGATGCCGATGCGCCGCTGGAACGCCAGGAGGTCGTCACGGGCTGCCGCCCGCAGCTTGGCGTCGAGGTTGGAGAGCGGTTCATCCAACAGAAACACGTTGGGCTCGCGCACCAGGGCTCGGGCGAGCGCCACTCGTTGGCGCTCGCCTCCTGACAGCTGGCGCGGACGGCGTTCGAGGTAGCGCTCGATCCCGAGGAGCTCCGCCGCCCAATGAACCTTTTCGTCTTGCAGCTCCTTGTCCATCCGCTCGGCCCGCAGCGGAAAGGCGATGTTCCGGTGCACGGTCATGTGCGGGTAAAGGGCGTAGCTCTGAAACACCATGGCGATCTTGCGGGTGCGGGGAGGAAGCCCGTTCATGAGCGCCCCCCCGATGTGGACTTCCCCCTCACTGGGCTCCTCGAGCCCGGCGATCATCCGCAGCAGCGTGGTCTTGCCGCACCCGGAAGGCCCGAGCAAGACCAGGAACTCACCCTGGGTAGAGGCCAGATCGACGTGGTCGACGGCCACCGCCTCGCCGAACCGCTTGGTGAGGTGTCGGGTCTCTACGATCGACACGGTGCCTGTGTCCCTACGTGCTCTCGAAGGTCAGGTCTCGCCTCCGACCAGGCCCCGCTCCCGCCAGTCGGCGTAAATCGCCTTGATCTTGGTCTCGGCGTCCGCCACCGCCTCCTCGGGTGTCTTGTCGCCCCGGGCGGCTTCGGCGTACATGACCGGGATGATCGACTCACCGAAGATCTGACCGGTGGCCGGGTTGGCGGGCCCGGGATGGCCGACATTGGTACTCCAGTCCAACGCCGTGCTCAACACGGAGAGCTTGTCGGCCGGCTGGGATCCAAAGGGATCCGTCGAGACCCAGGTCTCGAGGTCGGGCACCCGTTCGGCGAAGGCCGGGAAGTCGTACAGCTGCGAGTGCCAGCAGGCCGACTCGTAGTTGAGCGTGTAGTGGAGCAGGAACTCCTTGGCGGCGTCCACGTTCTGGGCGTGGTTGGGGACGATCCAGTTGTACATGACGTGGGAGGCCACGAGCTGGGCAGCCGGACCCGAGAGGGCGGCACTGAAGAACGTGTCGTCGGCCACCTCCGGGTTGGCCTCCTGCGACGTTCTGTACGCAGAAATCGAGTTGAGGATGTACGACAACTCACCCGAGATCAGACCCTGGTTGTTGGAGGCAGCAGTCCAGGCGAACACCTCGTCGGTCATGGCGCCCGAGTACAGCTCCTTCATGTAGGCGACAGCGTCGACCGTCTCCTGGGAGTTGATCGTGACATTCTCATTCTCGTCCTGGATGGACCCACCGAACGACCACAACAAGGCGCGGCCGGCCATGTTCGAGTCGATCTCCTGGGACATGCCGATGCCGAGCTGGACACCCTGATCGGAAAAGATGCTCGAGCCTCCCTCGAGGAGCTCGTCCCATGTCGTCGGACCGTCGGGGAGCCCAACGGCCTCCCACAGGCTGCCGCGGAAGTCGCCCGGGTCCGGCACCCAGCCGGGGCTGTAGGCGTAGTACTTCTCGGTATTGGGGTTGAAGCTGGATCGCTGACTCAGGGAGAGCTGCTCACCCCACCGACTCACTGCCTCCTCCGTGACGTCGGTCATGTCGACCACGCTCGGCTCGAACTGTGAGAGCGGAGCGATGTACTGGATCAGGTCGTGGCCCTCCTCGGCGGAAATCTCCGACGAGATCCGGGCGGGGATGTCGGCCACGTTTATGTGATCCACGGTGACGTTGATGCCGACCTGCTCGCCCCACTCCCGGACGAAGGGATCGAACCAGGTGTCGTGGGCCGGGACGAAGTGACTCCAGAGCAGGATGCGGAGATCGCCGGAAAGCGGCACCGTGGGATCCGTGAACTGGGAGGCGGGTGCGCCCACCATCGTCGTCGGGCCGCTGACCGGCGAGGTGCCCGCGGTGGTCGAGGCCCCCAGCGTGGTGGAGGCGCCGCCGCCCTGTCCCCCACAGGCGGCGATGGCAGCCAGGCTGAGGTACTTGAGGAACTCCCTCCGCTTCAATCCTGTGAACTCACGGGGATCAAAGGTCATGACGATCTCCTCTCGGGTCGACCTCGCATCCGAACCTAATCGTCTCGTCGAGACTGTGTCGGTAGGAGTGCTCGGTAGCTCAGCTGCGAGCTTCGATGATCTTGCTGATCGCCAGCTCCGCCGCCCGGGAGCGGACCCTGTCCGGGGGTCCATCCAGGTGGTGTTCGGTGGCGAACGCGTCCCCGTCCCCCGCCAGACCCACGAAGACCGTCCCCACGGGTCTGTCCTCCTCGGTCTCGGGTCCGGCGACACCGGTGGTGGCCACGCCGATGTCGGCGTT
>DATFFO010000068.1:0-4922 GCA_035250025.1 Acidimicrobiia bacterium | reverse complement strand
TTGCTGATAGGCGACCAGGCCGACGCCAACCCAGAGGGCGGTGAGGGGATCGTCGGCGAGTGCCACCACAACGGGGAGGATCGCCCCGAGATAGGTGCCCACCACGGGAACGAACTGTCCCAGCACCCCGACCCAGATGCCGAGGGCCACGGCGTAGTCGACTTCGAGGAACAAGAGGAGACCCATGGTGAACAGGGCGGAGAGGACGGCCAGGATCAAGCGGGAGTACACGTAGCCGCCGGTCTTCTCGACCGCGACCTCCCAGATGTTCAAGGTCTCTCGCTGGCGCTGGGCCGGGAGGAACGACAGCACCGTGCGGCGCAGCTTGGGGCCCTCGGCGACCATGTAGAAGGCGAAGAGGATGATGGTGAACAGTTGGAAGGCAGCGCCGACCACGGTCGTACCGAAGCCGAGCAGACCACCCGCCAGCCCGGGACCGAGGTCTTCCAGGATCGAGCCGAGATCGGACACCTCGTCCTCGGCAGACGGGCTGAGGAGATCGATGTTCAACCAGTCGTCCGCCAGTGCCTCCACGCTCTCTATATAGCCGGGCAGGTTCTCGATGAGGTCCGACACCTCCGAGACCACGACCGGCACGATCAGGGCGATGACGCCGACGACGATCACCGTGGAGAGGAGGAATACCAAGCCTGTGGCCAGACCCCGTCTCCATCCCCGCCTGTCGAGGTACTGCACGGCGGGTTCCACCGCCACCGAGATGAACAGCGCCACGAATGCCATGTACAGCACTCCACGTATCAGATAGAGGAGCCAGAGACCGGCGACAACGGCGATGATCGTCCCGGCCACCGTGAGCGAGGCCCTGCGCAGGCTGCGGCTGGGATCCAAAGAACCGGCCATCGGGTAAGGGTAGGACCCGGCCCATCCACTGCGTGGTCAGATCCCGCTGCCCGCAGCCGTCCCGGCGGGCGATACCCTCGGGTCCCGACGCCGGCTTGGAGAGAGATCAGTGACCGAACCCATCGTGTGGACGGCCGACCCCGGCCGGGCGGCCGCCACCCGCACCGCCGCCTTCATGCGGATGCACGGGATCGGCTCATATGCCGATCTTCGCTCGCGATCGGTTGCGGACCCGGACTGGTTCTGGGCCGCGACCGTCGACTACCTGGGAATCCCGTTCTCCCGGCCTTTCGATCGTGTCTCGGACCTGTCGGCGGGGCCGGAGTGGGCCACCTGGTTCTCCGGCGGCGAGCTCAATCTTTCAGAGGCGTGCGTCGATCGGTGGGCAGAGGAGACGCCCGACGCTCCGGCGGTAAGCGCCGAGCGGGAAGACGGGACCTTCTCGAGCCTGACGTTCTCGGAGCTGGAGGACCGTGTCTCCCGGATGGCAAGCGGCCTGTCGTCTCTCGGGGTGGTCACCGGAGGCGCAGTGGCGGTCTATCTCCCGATGTCAGCCGAGGCCGTCATCTCCCTGCTGGCAATCGCCCGGGTTGGGGCCATCTTCATCCCCATCTTCTCCGGCTACGGCGCCGAGGCGGTGGCCACCCGCCTCGCTGACCCCCGCCCTCGGGTCCTCATCTGCGCCGACGGGTTCAACCGGCGCGGCCGCCTCGTGCCGATGAAGGAGACCGCCGACGAGGCAGTCTCGATCGCCGGTGGCGGGATCGCCCACGTGGTCGTTGTCGACTACGCCGGACGCAGCGACTCCCCCAGGGTGGAGGGGCGCGACGTGGCATGGGACGATCTGATGACGTCGGAGCCGATGGCGGCGGTGCCCGTCGCCTCGGAGCATCCCGTGATCATCGCCTACACCTCCGGGACGACGGGCCGCCCCAAGGGGGCGGTGCACGTCCATGGCGGGCTGACGGTCAAGCTGGCCCAGGAGGGTGCGTTCCAGTTGGACATTCACCCGGGCGACCGGCTCATGTGGGCAACGGACATGGGCTGGATCATGGGCCCGTGGATGGTGGTGGCGGGTCTGGCCAACGGCGCAGGCATCGTCACGTTCGACGGCGCCCCCGACTACCCGCGACCCGACCGGCTGTGGGAGATCGTCGAGAAGCACCGCCTCACGCATCTCGGGATCTCCCCCACGCTGATCCGCGCCCTCCAGCCTCACGGCGCCGGGGAGGCGCGCGCCCACGACCTCTCCTCACTGGACGTCCTCGCCTCGACGGGAGAGCCCTGGAACCCGGATCCATGGTGGTGGCTGTTTCGTGAGGTGGGAGGCGAGCGCATTCCCATCGTCAACATCTCGGGAGGCACGGAGGTGGGGGCGTGCATCCTGTCGGTCAGCCTGCTGCAGGGGATCAAGCCGACGGCGCTCGGCGCGGCCTCGCTGGGCATGGCGGCCGACGTCGTCGACGCCGGCGGCAACCCGGTGCGCGGCGAGGTGGGCGAACTCGTCATCCGGGCTCCATGGCCGGGGATGACCCGCGGCTTCTGGGGCGAGCCCGATCGCTACCTCGCCACCTACTGGGAGCGGCTGCCGGGGATCTGGGTCCACGGCGATTGGGCGACCATCGACGAGGACGGCTTCTGGTTTCTGCACGGGCGGTCCGACGACACCCTCAACATCGCCGGCAAGCGGGTAGGGCCGGCCGAGATCGAGTCGCCCGTCGTCGCCCTCGATGACATCGTGATGGCCGCCGCCGTCGGCGTCCCCGATCCCGTCAAGGGAGAGACCGTGGCCGTCTTCGCCGTTCCGGCGGGGTCGGTGACGGATGCCGAATCCCTGATCCGCCGGATATCGGATGCGGTGGCAGCCAGCCTCGGCAATGCCTTTCGGCCGTCTTCGGTCCACCTGGTTCCCGACCTCCCCCGCACCCGCTCGGCCAAGATCATGCGCCGGGTCGTGCGGGCCCGCGCCCTGGGCAAATCTGTCGGCGACATCTCCAGCCTCGAGAACCCCGACTCTTTGGACGGGATCCGTCCCCTGTGACGGCGATCGACAGGCGTCTGCTCCCGGACTCGGCCGGAGTGGACGAAGAAGGTCGGCTCTCAATCGGAGGTTGCGACGTCCTCGAGTTGGCTTCTGTCCACGGCACCCCTCTGTTCGTGTACGACGAGAAGCACATCCGCCGGCGTTGTCGTCAGGCCGTCGGCGCCTTCGGGGACACCGCGGTGTACGCCGCCAAGGCCTTCCTGTGCCGGGCGATGGCACGCCTGGCTCATGAGGAGGGGATGCGCATCGACGTTTCGACGCTCGGCGAGTTGGCGGTGGCGGTCGCCGCCGGTGTGCCGGGAGACCGGCTGGTCATGCACGGGAACAACAAATCGGAGACCGAGATCAGGGCGGCGCTAGAGGCCGGGGTGGGTGTCCTGGTCGTCGACTCGTTCGACGAGATGGCTCGGCTGGGTGTCCTCCTGGACGCGGGCGATCTTCCTCGACCCCGTGTCATGTTGCGCGTCACCCCGGGCGTGGAGGCGCACACCCACGAGTTCACACGCACTGGCCACGACGACTCGAAGTTCGGGTTCACGGTCTCGACAGGAGCGGCGGCCGAGGCGGTCGAGATGGCAAGCCGGTCGCCATTCTTCGACCTGGTCGGCATCCACGCCCACATCGGCTCTCAGGTCTTCCGGGCGGCATCGTTCGCCGAAGCAGTCGAGGTCGTGGCGGGTTTCACGGCGCCCCTGGAGTTGCCGGAGCTCTCGGTCGGAGGTGGCCTCGGCGTGCCCTACGTCGAGGGTGAGGAGGCGCCGTCGATCGCCGAATGGGCGTCGGTGATCCACGAAGGGGCCGACCGGGCCGGTTTTCGGGGCCGGATCTGGGCGGAGCCGGGACGGGCGATCGTCGCCTCGGCTGCGATAACGCTGTACCGGGTCGGCACCATCAAGGAGCTCCCCGGTATCCGCACCTACGTCGCCGTCGATGGGGGTATGAGCGACAACCCGCGACCGGTCCTCTACGGGTCCGGCTATGAGGCGTTCCTCCCCCGGGCGACTTCGGCGGATCGGCCGCACCCGGTGAGGGTGGTGGGCAAGCACTGTGAGTCGGGCGACATCCTGGTGCGCCACGCCGCCGTTCCCGCCGACCTCGCGGTCGGTGACATCCTCGCCACCCCCGTAACGGGCGCCTACGGCCACTCGATGGGCTCCAACTACAACATGGTGCGTCGACCCGCTGTGGTCTTCGTCATGGACGGGGATGCCCGTCTGGTGGTCAGACGTGAGACCAACAACGACCTGCTCGCCCGCGATCTGGTGGCCGGCCCCAAGTGGGCGAGCCGCTAGCCCTCCAGGGCGAAAGGCAGTTCGAACCAGGCGGCCCGAGCGGCACAAGGGTCGTCCACCAGTGTGAGGGTCAGAGTCTCGTCATCGACAACGGCCCCGTAGACGCCGGTCTGTCCCGGGCAGTCCCCTGCCACACCTGAAACGAAAATGACGTTGACCTCGTCTCGCGCCACGAACCCGACGGTGAGTGGCTGGTCGGGGTCAGCATCGGGGCCGAGCACGACGTAGTCACCGGCATCGTTGACCCGGAGCACCGCCCGCTCGTTCTCCCAGTTGCCGGTGAGATCCGAGAGGACGGGGATCGGAGGGGTGGAAGTGGTAGCCGGCGCGGTGCTCGTGGTGATCGTCGACGAGGTGTCATCACCGGTGCTGGTGGTGGTCGAGTCACCCGCCGTGTCGCCGCAGGAGGTCGTCAGCAGGGCCACGATCAATGACCCTGTGAGCAGCCGTGTCACGGACCTGGAACGTGGCGCCGGTTGCCCATGGTTCCCGGCGCGACCCGGTCCTTTGCTCACCCGTGGGTGGGGAAGCCGAGGTCGACCCCGCGATGGATCGGGTCGGCCCAACGGGAGATGACCACTTTCTGCCGGCTGTAGAAATGGACCCCCTCGGGGCCATATATCGCGTGGCTTCCAAAGATGGAGTCTTTCCAGCCTCCGAAGCTGTAGAAGGACAGCGGGACGGGGATCGGGACATTTATCCCGACCATGCCCACCTCGACCTCC
>DATFFO010000067.1:0-3420 GCA_035250025.1 Acidimicrobiia bacterium | reverse complement strand
GTTCGCCTCGGTCACCGGCTGGGCGTGATCTCCGACGAACGCCTCGAGGCCGAGAAGCGACGGCGCGGGTCCGCCGACTACCGGGCGGCCAGCGGCGTGATGCGCGACATCCTGGTGACGGTCGTCAACGAGTCGTACGAGGAGGAGCTCGGCCGTATCGGTGGGCCGGTGCGGCTGCTGTGGGGGGCCGAGGACACCGAAGTGCCCGTGTCCGTCGCTCAGAGCGCCGTCGGGCTCCTGGCGCGGGGCGGGGCGGCCGTCGAGCTAGAGGTCCTGACCGGGGTCGGCCATCACGTGCCCCTCATCGCCCCCGAGGCGCTGGCCACGTCGGTCGGGGCGCTGCTGTCCGAGGCCGCTCCTTGAACGTCGCCGTGGTGGCGGCTTGTGCCGCGGCGATGGTGCCGGCGAGCCTGCGCTGGCTGCGCATTGCCCAGCGCGAGCATTACCTGGCCGGATCGGTTGTCCGTTTCGCGCTCCGCTGGTGGCTGGCCAGCCGGCTTGGCGCGGTCATGGCGACGGTGGCAGCGGCAGCGACGGTCGCAACCGCGTGGTGGGTGGCGGCCGGCTTCGTCGTGGCGGTGGTCGCGGCAATCGGCCCACCAGGACTCGGTTGGCGGGGCCGGACATCCCCCCTCGCCTGGACGGCCCGGCTGAGGCGACTGGCCGGGGCATTGGGACTTCTCGTGGTGGCCGGTGGTGTGGCGGGCCTCGTCTTCCACCCCCTCATCACGGTCGCGCTCGTGCTCCTGCTTCCCGGTGCCATGGATCTCCTCCTCGCCCTTTTGGGCCCGATCGAGACCCGGCTCGGTCGACCATGGGTCGAGAAAGCGGCCGCAGCCCTGAAAGCGTCGGGCGCGTCCGTGGTCGCCATCACCGGCTCCTACGGCAAAACATCGACCAAAGGGTACGTCGCCCAGCTGCTGGGAGGCGTCCGCCGGGTCGTGGCCAGCCCGGCGTCGTTCAACAACCGCATGGGCCTCGCCCGGGCGATCAACGAGAACCTGGGTGGCGGCGTCGACGTCTTCGTCGCCGAGATGGGCACCTACGGACCCGGCGAGATCGCCGAACTTTGCTCCTGGATCCCGCCGCACGTCGCCGTCATCACCGCGGTCGGACCGGTCCACCTAGAACGGTTCGGGTCGGAGGATCGAATCGTGGCGGCCAAGTCGGAAATCCTGACCCGGGCCCAATCGGCGGTGATCAACGTCGACGACCCCCGCCTCGCCGCCGTCGCCGATGCCGAAGCCTGGCGGCGAAATGTGATCCGGGTGGGCACGCAGGAGGGAGATGTCGTGGTGTCACCCGCCGGCTCCGTCCACGTCCACGGGGATCTCATGGGGTCCGCTCCCGGCTCGGTCCACCCCACCAATCTGGCCTGCGCCGTGGGTGTCGCCGTCGCCCTCGGGGTCGAACCGACTGAGATCTCGGGTCGCCTGACGACGCTCACCGAGCCACCCCACCGGCGTTCGGTGACCAGGGGAGCGGCCGGGGCGATCATCGTCGACGACACGTTCAACGCCAATCCGGCCGGCGCCGCCGCCGCCCTGGCGACCCTTTCGGGCCTCGAGGTGACCGGTCGCCGGGTGGTGGTGACCCCGGGGATGGTGGAGTTGGGATCGCGGCAGTTCGAGGAGAACCGGGCTTTCGCCGCCGCCGCAGCCCAGGTGGCTGATGTGGTCATCGGGGTGGGCAGGACCAACCGGCGGGCTCTGGTCGCCGGCGGCCGGACGGGGCCGGCCGAGCTGCTGGTCATGGCGACCCGGGAGGATGCCGTGGCCTGGGTGCGTCAGAATCTCGGTCCCGGCGACGCCGTGTTGTACGAGAACGACCTCCCGGACCACTTTCCGTGAACCGGGTCTCGGCTGGAAGCCGAGACCCGGTTCACAGAGGGAGTGCTCACGGCGCCCAGTTGTCGATCGTCAGGCCGACCACCTTGATCTCGCCTTCCTCGTAGGCGAGGGAGATCAGCCAGCTCATCCAATCGAGGCCTCCGTACTCGGGGTTGTCCCCCTTGTCGTAGATCATGACGTGGGGGAATCCGCCGAACTCCACCGGGACGATGAACTGGGACGGGCGGCCGTTGGGTCCCTCGATCACCTCGTCAACGAGGAGTTGGCGGTCGGGGTCGTCGTAGACACTGACGAACGGTTCGGCGATGGCGTCGGCGAACGTCTTAGGCGTGATCTCGGGGCTGTCGGGCTCCAGGGCGTTGGAGCCCCAGCGGTAGGTCGTGGGGTCGTCGAGGAGGCCTGGCAGCTCACTCCGGTCGAACCGGATCGGGCTCGAGTGATGGATCACCCACAGGCCCTTGGCCGAGATCAGGGAGCTGATGTCCTCGCCGGCGTCGAAGCGGTTGGCAAGCTCGGCCACCACGTCGGCGGGGTCGCCGCCTCCGGGGAAGTCGACATCGACGACCGACCTCGTCAGGTAGAAGGCATTCACCCAGCCTGAGCCGGAAGGGGTGACCACGGTCACCCACGTGGAGCCGCCCACCTGCTGGGACGAGCCGCCCAGCCGGACGGCGACGCCCGGGGCGAGCTTGCCCATGATCGTTCCCTCCACTCCCGGGGTCTGGCGGACGTTGAGAACGTCATCGCCGGCTACCAGCACGACGCGGTAGACGTCGGTGGCCCCTTCCGTGACCGTCGGGAGGTCGTCCTGGTTCCAGGTGGGAGCGCTCTCGCCGGGACGGACGCCCCCGATGGGAACGGCCCCGGTGAAGTCCTGGCGGGTGAGCGGCTCGCCGACCATCACCCCCTCGCCGGAGAAGGTCTCGACCGACTGCCCGTCGAGGAGGAGACGCACCCGATCGATCGACGGGAACTCCGTCAGGGTGTAGACCAGTTGGGCGAGACGTCCGAGGATGAGAGCCGATCCGCCGCCTGCCTCGAACTCACGCGACATGTCGACCGTGGCGGTGCCGTCGGCGATGTTGACGCCGAGGAGCAGGGACTCGGCCGGGAACGCTCCCGTCAGACCCTCGGCAGCCTCACCGTTGGTGGGGCCGCCGATCAGCGCCTGCACCGCCGCCGCCGCCACCTCCCGGGTGCCGACTGTGCGCTTGACGCCGATGGCGCTGCCGTTGTCGTCCAGGAAGTAGACGGTGATCGTGGCCGACGGCGAGTCCTGTCCGTCATCCGGAGTCGTCTGCGGAGTCGTGGGAACCGTGGTTGACGCAGATGGAGTGGTGGACGTCGTCGTGGTGTCCGGGTCGGGCGCCGTCGTCGGCGGGACCGTGGTCGGCGACGCGGCAGTCGTCTCGGTCGGCGGGAGTGTCAGGGGGCCGGCCGTGATCGGCCCACTGGTGCCGCAGGCGACCAGCAGGGCCGTGGCGACGGCGAGGGCAGCGATGCGCTTCATCTCGATCCTCCTTGTGGGGTGGTTTCGCTGCCAATGTGACCGGGCGAGATCGCACCGTCG
>DATFFO010000066.1:0-3772 GCA_035250025.1 Acidimicrobiia bacterium | reverse complement strand
AGTACCCCGTCTTCCGCCACATGGCCAACCTCGAGACCGTGTACACCTACGAGGGCACCCACGAGATCCACACCCTCATCATGGGCCAGGCCATCACGGGCCTGAACGCCTTCGGCTGAGGGCTCGCTTCGCTCGCCCGTCGCAGGTCATAGGTGATAGGTGATGGGTTCTAGGTCCGTCCGCCTGGCGTCAGAGGGCGGTTGTGAGGGGAGTTGCCAGGTCGCCGTTGGAGACGACCTCGACGTCGTCCATTCCGAGCCAGGCGGCGGTGGTCCGCAGATCCTCGCCCAGGCGGCCGGCCACCTCCGCCTTGTCGGCTCCAGCTTCGGCGAAGGCGCCTTGCACTCGCAGGCGCCCGGCCTGACGGTCGGCCTTCAGATCCACCCGCGCCACGAGGCGGCCGTCCATCAAATACGGGAGCACGTAGTAGCCGTAAACCCGTTTGGGAGCGGGGACATAGATCTCGATGCGGTAGTGGAACCCGAAGATGCGCTCGGTCCGGGGCCGGGACCAGACCAGGGAATCGAAGGGCGACAGCAGCGCCGAACCGTCGACCCGCCGCGGCATGCGGCTCTCCGGGTGCAGATAGCCCTGCTGCGGCCAGCCCTCCACCTCCACGTCGACCAGGAGCCCCTCGGCTACCAGTTGCTTCACGATCGGTCGCGCCCGGGGCACCCCCATCCGGTGATAGTCGGCGAGGTCGGCAATCGTTGCCACTCCCAGGCTGCGAGCGGCGTGGAGTAGGAGCTGGCCCCGGGCGGCTTCCGGGTCGGGATCCTCGATCGCCAGAATGTGAGGGGGGATAACCCGCTCGACCACGTCGTAGTGGCGGACGAAGTTGGGGCGTGACGCCGTTGTCACGTAGCCCGCCATGAACAGCGCCTCCAGGGCGACCTTGCCATCGCTCCACCCCCACATCTGTCCCTGGATTCGTTGGCCGGGTGCGTCCAGATGGGCGGTCGTGACCGGTCCCTTGGCCTTGACCTCGTCGAGTACGGCCCACAGATACTCGGGGTTGTCACGGCGCATCTGCTCGAACCGGTCCCAGGTGAAGGCACCGTTCATGCGAGGCCGGAACAGCGGATACTGGTCGATCGGTATCAGCGACGCCTCGTGTCCCCAGTACTCGAACAGCTCCCCGGACTCCCAAAGCCATCTGTCCAGCGAGGCACGGTCATAAGGGCCCAGGCGCGAGAAGAAGGGCATGTAGTGGGTGCGGCTGAACACGTTCACCGAATCGAGTTGCACGAGGCCGACACGTCCCATGACGCGCCTGAAGTGGCGGGCGTCGACCTTTCCTGTGGGCGCAGGGTCGGTGAATCCCTGGGCAGCGAGCGCGATAAGCCTGGCCTTCTCCGCCGAAAGCTGCCGCATCAGAGGATCTCGCCCACCTGCTGATCCACAGACCCGGGGTGCCGACCGACGATCTCGGCCACCAGCTTGACGAAGTCCTCGACCTGGCTGGAAGCCAGGCCGGCGAATTTGAGAGGCTCTCCCAGAAACGCCTGCATGTCGGCGGTCGAGAGTGGGAAGTCGGGGTCGGCGCCGAGACGGGCGAGCAGGTCGAGACCGTCGGCCGGTGCCTGGCGCCGGTCCAGGGCGGCGGCCACGGCGTGGCGCTTGATCGTCTCGTGAGCTGCTTCCCGTCCCATGCCGGCCTGGACGGCCGCCCCGAGGAGACGGGTGGTAGCCAGGAAGGGAAGGCTCGCCGTCAGCTCGCGTTCGATGACGGCCGGGAAGACGCCCATCTCCCCGAGGACGACCTGGAACGACTGGAGCAGACCGTCGATGGCATAGAAGGCGTCGGGCAACATCACCCGTCGGACGACCGAGCAGGTCACATCGCCCTCATTCCACTGCTCCCCCGACAGGCCGGCGGCCATGGCCAGGTAGCCGCCCAGGATCACCTTGAGGCCGTGGACGCGTTCGGAGGTGCGGGTGTTCATCTTGTGGGGCATCGCCGACGAGCCGACTTGCCCGGCGGCGAAGCCCTCGGTGGCCAGGTCGTGGCCCGCCATCAAGCGCAGGGTGGTGGTGAGGTTGGTAGGACCGGCGGCGAGCTGTACCAGCGTCGCCACGACCTCGAGGTCGAGGCTGCGGGGGTAGATCTGGCCCACCGACCCTGCCACCCGCTCGAAGCCCAGGTCGTCCGCCACTGCCCGTTCCAGCTCGATCACCGACTCCGCCGATCCCAACAACTCGAGCTGGTCCTGCTGAGTCCCGACCGGGCCCTTGATACCCCTGAGCGGCAGCCCGCCGACCAGGGCCTCGATCCGGTCGATGGCGGCTGCCAGCTCCTCGCCGGCCGACGCCATTCTCTTCCCGAGGGTCGTGACCTGGGCCGGGACGTTGTGGGTTCGCCCCGTCACCGCCAACCCGGTGTGCTCGGCCGCCAGGGCGGCCATCGTCCCCAGGGCGGCAACGGCCCTCGTCAGGACCACCTGAAGGGACTGCCGGATCTGAAGCAGCTCCACGTTCTCGGTGACGTCGCGCGAGGTCATTCCGAGATGGATGGCCTCGAACCCGGCGAGAGCGTTGAACTCCTCGATGCGGGCTTTGACGTCGTGACGGAGGACTCGCTCCCGGCGTTCTATCGAGTCGAGATCGACGTCGTCGATTGCCATGCGGTAGGCCTCGACTGCCCCCTCCGGTACCTCCACACCGAGCCGCTGCTGGGTTTCGAGCACGACCACCCACAGGCGCCGTTCCATGCGCACCTTGGCGACCGGGTCCCAGATCCTTCGCATCTCGGGCGAGGCGTAGCGGGCGGAAAGGACGTTCTCGATCATGCCGGCACCAGCATGGCGGCTCCCCGGACTCCCGAGGAATCACCATGGACGTTGCGTAGAAGTCGGGTGGCCGATTCGCCCCCGAAGACGTACTTGGGCCAGAGGACCGGAACCCGTTCGTACAGTTCGTCGACGTTGCTCATACCCCCACCCAGCACGATCACATCCGGATCGAGGATGTTGATCGCCGTGGCCAGGGATCGCGCCAGCCGGTCGACATAGCGGTCGAGAGACCGGGCCGCGGCCGGCTCACCCGACCTCGCCGCGCCCACGATTCCGATCGAGTCCGAATCACCACCGTGGCGGCGGCGATGGTCGGCCGCGAACGAGACCCCTGACACCCACTGCTCAATGCATCCCCGCTTGCCGCAGTAGCAGTCTGGACCGGGAAGCTCGTCCGCGGCCGCCCACGGCAGCGGATTGTGACCCCATTCTCCGCCAACCCGGTTCGGTCCCTGCCGGACTTCCCCGCCAACGACGACGCCGCCCCCGACCCCGGTCCCCAGGATGACCCCGAACACGACCTCGGCCCCGACGCCGGCCCCGTCGACCGCCTCGGACAGGGCGAAACAGTCGGCGTCGTTGCGCATCACCGTGGGCCGGCCCAGTGAGGACTCCAGGTCCTCCTCCAGGGGACGTCCGTTGAGGACTGTCGAGTTCGAGTTCTTCATCAGGCCGGTGGAAGGAGAAGGCGCACCGGGCGTGCCGATCCCTATGGCCTCGGCGGTGTCTCCCGCCGCCTGCTCCACCGCACCGACCAGATCGGCGATGGCCCCCAGGATTGCTCCGTAGTCTCCGGCGGGAGTCGGGACCCGGCGGCGGGCTAGCTCGTGACCGGACGCGTCGAGGGCAACGGCCTCGATCTTGGTGCCGCCCAGGTCGACACCGACCCGTGCCGTCACTGCCCGAACCTCATTGTGGCCGTCATCTGCCCGATGGGGCGGCCATCGTCACCGGCCACCGTCACCTGGAAGACCCCCAGA